>JAVXVR010000357.1:0-9194 GCA_032230165.1 Acidobacteriota bacterium
TGCTATCAATTCAAATCGTAGATTCGCGCCACGATCCCACACAATTGGATTTGCAACTCCGCGAGTGGTTGACCGTTAACGCCAAACCGCGTCTCGTGGTCGCCACCAAAGCCGACAAGCTCTCGCAAAACGAGTTGCAAAAAAATTTGCGCCGCGCGCGGGAATTGCTGGGCGCGAGCGAGCCGGGAGAAATCATCGCGTACTCATCCCTGACGGGCGCGGGGCGCGAGCGAGTCTGGCGCGCGATCACGGATGCCTTGACGGTCTCACAGTCCCCCTTGTGAAAATTCATTCGGTTGCCGCGGGGCGACGCGCGGGGCTCTTGGGCGCATCTAACGAGTCGAACCCAAAATCACGCGCGATTAAAACGAACGAAACCGAATCAGACACACGGACGTTTAAGTAGCTCGATGTTACAGCCCCTCGCTAACGACCGCTAGGAAACAGTCGCTTCGACCTGCGCCGCCGCTAGCGCGCGCACCTGAGGCATCAATCCCGAAATCACAGAATCATCACACGGCACGCATGGTGCCGCAATTTCATCACTTTGAAAGTTAAACGACACGAGTTGAAGACAACTCGGCGTTAGAAGGAAAGAAACACGCGCCGCGCCCGCGGCGAGCCAAACGAGAAAGAACAGCAATGTCACAACGCACACCACGCACACGCACTAGTACACGCCCGTCGAGGGAAGAGATTGATGGCAACCGCGCCGGACTTGCCGCCGCCGCGCTCGAAGCCGCGACCGTCGATCTGGAAGAGCACGACTATGAAGTTCCTGAAGGCGGCGGCGGGACTTTCAACCTCGCCACGCTCAAGGAGATGTCCATCTCGAAGCTGACGCAGATCGCCAAAGAGATGGACGTGCCCGGCGCTACGGGCATGCGCAAGCAGGAATTGATCTTCAAAGTCCTCGCCGCGCAGACCGAAAAAAGCGGTCTCATCTTCTCCGAGGGCGTGCTGGAAACCCTGCCCGACGGCTTTGGTTTCTTACGCGCGCCCGAGTACAACTACCTGCCCGGTCCCGACGACATCTACGTCTCGCCTTCACAGATTCGCAAATTCGATCTGCGCACGGGCGACACCGTCTCCGGTCAGATCAGACCGCCGAAAGAGGGCGAGCGCTACTTCGCGCTCATCAAGGTCGAGGCGATCAACTTCGAGGCTCCCGGCGAGTCGCGCGACAAGATTTTCTTCGACAACCTGACGCCGCTCTACCCGGACGAGCGCCTGATGATGGAGACGACGAACGACAACCTCGTCGCGCGCGTCATCGATCTCGTCACGCCCATCGGCAAGGGTCAGCGCTGTCTGATCGTCGCGCCCCCCCGGACGGGTAAGACGATGATGCTTCAGGCAATCGCCAACTCGGTGACGACGAATCACCCGGAAGTCTCGCTCATCGTGCTCCTCATCGACGAGCGACCCGAAGAGGTCACTGACATGCAGCGCTCGGTCAACGGCGAGGTCATCTCCTCGACCTTCGACGAGCCGCCGACGCGCCACGTGCAGGTCGCCGATATGGTCATCGAGAAGGCGAAGCGTCTCGTCGAGCACAAGCGTGATGTCGTGATCCTGCTCGACTCTTTGACGCGCCTTGCGCGCGCGCACAACGCGGTCGTCCCGCCTTCGGGCAAAATCCTCTCCGGCGGTATTGACGCGAACGCCTTGCAACGCCCCAAGCGTTTCTTCGGCGCGGCGCGCAACATCGAGGAAGGCGGCTCTCTTACGATCATCGCCACCGCGCTCGTCGATACGGGCTCGCGCATGGACGACGTGATCTTCGAGGAGTTCAAGGGCACGGGCAACTGCGAGATTCATCTCGACCGACGCCTCGTCGATAAGCGTCTCTTCCCTGCCATCGACATCCAGCGCTCCGGCACGCGCAAGGAGGAGCTGCTCATCGGCAAGGAAGACCTCGCGCGCATCTGGGTCATGCGCCGCGTCTTGAATCCGCTCTCGCCCGTCGAGCAGATGGAAGTCGTCCTCGAACGGTTGGGTAAGACCAAGTCGAACGCGGAATTTTTGGCTTCAATGCAGAGCTAGCATCCAAAAGTCGGGAGTCTGGAGTCGGGAGTCTGGAGTCAAAGACAGGTCTTCTGCTTTTGACTCCAGACTCTCGACTCCAGACTTTTTCGTCTTTCTTGACAAACCGCGAGCCGCCTTTGCATAGTATGTTTTCCCTTGCTTCGCGGTTTGAAATTGTCGGCGGGCGTCCCTTCGTCGTGGACGCGGGGTGAAGGTCTTTGCGGGTCGCGATCCTGACATCCGAAGCGGTGCCCTTCGCGAAGACCGGCGGCTTGGGCGATGTGGCGAGCGCGCTCCCCAAAGCTCTGCGCTCGGTCTCGGACACGGACGCGAGCCTGATACTTCCGCTCTACGAGCAGACCGACCGCGCCACTTTGCGCGAGCAGATCATTGACAATCTGGAAGTCGAGTGGGGCGGGCACAAACACCGTGCCTCGGTCTGGTACAGCGAGGCGACGGGCGCGCCAGCCTTCCTGATAGATGCGCCGCGCTACTTCGCGCGACCGAACATCTACGGCTACTCGGACGATCACCAGCGCTTTGCCTTCTTCTCGCGCGCTGCGCTGGAACTTATGAAGCGACTCGGCTCGCCGCCCGACGTGGTGCACGGCAACGACTGGCAGAGCGGCTTCGCCATCGCAGAGCTTCGCTCGCGCCGCACGTTCGATCCGTTCTTCGCGCGCACGCGCACGCTCCTCTCAATACACAACCTCGCCTATCAGGGCGTGTTCGACCCGAACGATCTCGGCTGGATGGGATTTACGCGCGGGGAGACGCGCGACGCTTTTATGTCGGAGGGCGCGGCGTCGGCGCTCAAGGCGGGCTTAACGTTAGCCGACGCGCTCTCGACCGTCAGCCGACGCTACGCCGAAGAGATTCAGACGCGCGAGCACGGCAACGGACTCGACTGGCTGTTGCGCGCGCGCCGCGAACGTCTCGTCGGCATCACGAACGGGATTGATTACGACACGTGGAACCCTGCGACCGATCCGCACCTCGCCGCGCATTTCAGCGCGGACGACATCGCGGCGGGCAAACGCGAGTGCAAGCTCGATCTGCTGCGCCGCTTCCATCTGCCGGAAGAGTCTGAGAGACCGATCATCGCGATCATCTCGCGGCTCGTCGCGCAGAAGGGTTACGATCTGATCCAACGCGCGGCGGGGAAGATTTTGGAGACAGGCGCGTTCTTCATCGCGCTCGGCGCGGGCGCGAAAGAGTATGAGACGTTTTTACAGTCGCTGCACGACCACGCGCCCAGCCGCGTCGGCGTTTACATCGGTTATGCGGGCGAGCCTCTGGCGCATCAGATCGAGGCGGGCGCGGACATTTTCCTGATGCCGTCGCAGTACGAGCCGTGCGGTCTGAACCAGATGTACTCGATGCGCTACGGGACAGTCCCCGTGGTGCGCGCGACGGGCGGCTTGGACGACACGGTGGAGAACTTCGACCGCGCGCGAGGCACCGGAAATGGCTTCAAGTTCATCCGATACAGCGCCGACTCACTGCTCGGCAGCCTCTACGAGGCTCTCTACTGCTACGCCGAGCCGGAAGTGTGGCATAAGGTGCAGCAGAACGGGATGCGCGCCGACAACTCCTGGCAGCGGGCGGCGCGGCGATACGTCGAGGTTTACCGCGCCGTGATGAGAATGTGAGCGGGGCGCGAGGCTTTGCGAAACGGCTCTGTGGCAACATCTCTGCATCTAATCAATAGGACGACAGATTCGTCGATTTTCAAACAAGGAGAAAGACCGGCATGAGTGAGTACGTGAACGAAGTGAGCGACGGTAATTTCGAGAAGGATGTTCTTCAGTCGGACGCGCCCGTGCTGGTGGACTTCTGGGCGCAGTGGTGCGCGCCGTGCCGTATGCTCGCGCCGACCGTCGAGGCGGTCGCCGAGAAGTATCAGGGCAAGGCGCGCGTCGTCAAACTCAACGTGGACGATAATCCGTTCGTCTCGCAGAAGTATGGCATCAAGGGCATCCCGACGCTGATCCTCTTCAAGGGCGGCAAGGAAGAGGAGCGCGTGGTGGGCGCGACCTCGAAGGAAGCTATCTCGCGTATGCTCGACAAGCACGTCACCGCGGCGGCAACGACCCCGACGACGACGAGCGGCGTCGCTAACGCCTGAGATCGGCAAAGTCGAACGGCTCGACGGCGCGCTCGCGGTTGGAGCGCGCCGTCGAGCCGAATCTTGTCCCTCGCAGCTTTTCCATCACCCTTGACGCCTCGCCCGTGTGCTAAGTTTCGGCGCGGGCACGGTCGCCGAAAGGCGCGATGAATCCAACCGCACACAGTAGCCGCGCCGGACGACAGAACACGGGCGCGCGCCGCGCCTTCGAGGAGCGTTTAGCCGCGGCGAAACGTCTGCGCGCCGTCGAGGACGCGCGTTTCCGCGCGCGGCAGGCGCAAGGGAAACTCCGTCGCTTCGTGAGCATCAACTTCCGCAAGGAAGAGGTCGTCGCCAAACTCGCCCTGCGTCGCGGCGACTGCAACCGTTGCGGCGCGTGTTGCGAGATACTCTTCAAGTGCCCGTTCCTTAAAAAACATGGTGACGGCACGAGCACCTGCGGCATCTACGAGGATCGCCCGAACCAGTGCCGCCTCTTCCCCCTCGACCAGCGCGACCTCGCCGAAGTGCGCGGCACGTGCAGCTACTACTTCATCGAAAAGCCGATCAAGCTGGAACGCGCAAGCTGAAAAGAAGCAGTCAGCAATCAGCAGTCGGCAATCAGCCAGAGGGTTGAATGCCGAGTTCTGATTGATGATTTGACTGACTGCTGAATGCTGATTGCTGACTGCTATTCCAATGTCTCGAATTATTGTTATCGTTGGCGCGCAGTGGGGCGACGAGGGCAAGGGCAAGATCGTCGATCTCTTGTCCGAGCGCTTCGAGGTGGTGGCGCGCTATCAGGGCGGTCACAACGCGGGTCACTCCGTGCAGGTGGGCGCGCGCTCCTTCGTCTTGCACCTGTTGCCATCGGGGATCATCCACAAAGGCAAGACGTGCGTGCTCGGCAACGGAATGGTGATTGATCCGAAGGCTTTCTTCGAAGAGGCGGATCGTCTCTCGGAGCAAGGCATCGAGGTCACGCCGGAGCGCGTCCTTGTCAGCTCGCGCGCGCACTTGATACTTCCCTACCACCGCGCGCTCGATCACACGAGCGAAGAGAGACTGGGCAACGAGCGTGTCGGGACGACCTTGCGCGGCATCGGTCCCGCTTACGAAGACAAGGCGGGTCGGCGCGGCATACGCGTCGCCGACGCATTGAACCCAGAGGTCTTGCGCGCGCGCATCGAGCGCAACCTCGCGGACGCCAATCGCGTCGTCGAAGCCTACGGCGGCAAGCCGCTCGACGCCTCGCAGGTCTTCGACGAAATCTTCCCGCTCGCCGAACGCCTCGCGCCCTTCATCGCCGACACGATGCACTTTTTGAACCGCGCCGCGTCTAGCGGTCGCTCCATCCTCATCGAGGGCGCGCAGGCGGCGCTGCTCGACGTGGATCACGGTACATATCCTTTTGTTACGTCTTCCTCGACGACAGCGGGCGGCGCGGCGGTTGGCACGGGACTCGCGCCGCATCGCATCACGGGCGTGCTCGGCATCGTCCGCACCTACACAACGCGCGTCGGCGAAGGACCCTTCCCCACGGAGATGCTCGCGGGCGAGGCGGAGCTGGGGCAGTTGATTCGCGAGCGCGGGCGCGAGTACGGCGCATCCACGGGGCGACCCAGACGCTGCGGCTGGTTCGACGCCTTCGCCACGCGCTACGCGGCGGAGCTGAATGGCTTCTCCTCGGTCGCGCTCACCAAGCTCGACGTGCTCGACGCGCTCGACCACATCAAAGTCTGCACGGGTTATAAACTCGACGGGCGCGACATCGAAACCTTCCCGGCGGTGGCGGCAGACCTGCGACGGATCGAACCCATCTACGAGACGCTGCCGGGCTGGAACACCTCGACTGTGGGCACGACACGCCTCGAAGATTTGCCCCCCAACGCACGCGCCTACGCAGACTTCCTCTCGCGCGCCATCGGAGTGGAGATCGGTCTCATCTCGACCGGACCCGAACGCGACCAGACGATCATCGTCCGCGATTCCAAGCTCGGCACGTGGCTTGCGGACTAGCCCGCTTGCGACTACACCGGGGGCGCGGGTAGAATGCACTTCCCGTTCGAGTCAACGAAACGGGCCGGTAGCTCAGTTGGTAGAGCAGCTGGCTTTTAACCAGCGGGTCACAGGTTCGAGTCCTGTCCGGCTCATCAATGTGGTCGATAAGTTACAGCCGCCCCTTCGGGCGGCTGTAGCCGTTTTTGGTGGTTTGACAGCAGCCGGAGGAATTTTTGACTCACGACCCGGTCAGAACGAACTCCAAGGAGTCCGTCGCCTCTTTGAGCAGCGCGGGCGAGACGTGGGCGTAGGTGTTCATCGTGAGGCTGATTGGTCATCAGGAAAGCCCGCTCGCGGTAGCCGTCAAGGAGTGCTTGACCCATCCGTCGCTCGCTCTCGCCGCTCTGATAGTCCCAAGAGTTGTCCATGAAGTTGATGCCGCTATCAAACGCGGTGCTGACAATGCACAGGCTCAAGTCTTCGTCAACGTGCTTGAGGCTTATATGCCAGCCACCAACCCCAATATCCGAGACCTATTCTCCAGTGCTTCCAAGTGTTTGATAAATCATTCAGCGATCTCCTGCCGAAGTCCGGCGTCTTTGTATGAGATGCGAGCTATCGCAGCCCAATCAGATTCGCCCAACCCTTGAGCGAGAGCAGCTACAAACCGGTCGTGGACAAGGCTCGCCATCGGCATCGGCACCATTGCTTCCTCCGCTGCCGCGAGCAGCAGCCGATTATCTTTCAACCCGAGCGGCAATTTGAAGCCCGCCGGCTCAAACTTGTCGGAAGCGATCATGCTCCCGTAATTCCGGTAGACAGGCGCAGTGAAGAGCGAGTTTGTGAGAATGTCCAAAAAGGCATGCGGGTCAACTCCGAACTTGCGGCCAAACGCGAAGGCTTCACCCAAACTTTCGATGACCGTTGTGATGAGAAAATTCCCGGCTAGCTTGATGACGTTGGCAGCCTGAGCTTCCTCGCCGACGATGAATGTCTTCTGCCCAATCGCGTCAAAAAGAGGTCGGCAGCGTTCGAGCTGTTCGGCAAGTCCAGCGGCTACGATGAATAGCTTCGCGGCAGCTGCGGCATCAGGACGACCGAAGACCGGCGCGGCCAGATAGTGCTGATGCTTGGCGCGATGACTTTCGGCTAATCGGCGCGACAAGCGGATGCTGATCGTGCTCATGGAAATATGAACAGCACCGGCAGGAAGGGCGTCAATGGCATTCCCCGGTGAGAAGATGACATCGTCCACTGCGCGGTCGTCCGCCAGCATGGTGATGAGCGCCTCAGCGTCTGTGGCAGCATCGGCGGGTGTTTCGGCAACGCGCGCACCCGAGGACGCGAACGTCTCGGCACGGCTTCGCGTCCGGTTGTAAACCGTTAGAGTGTGTCCCGCTTTAATCAGGTTGCGGGCGATAGCCGCTCCCATATTTCCCAGACCAATGAATCCTACTTTCATACTCTGCCCCTTTTCTTTAATTGTGCCGCGCGCAAACGAAAAAGAGAATCAAACTTTTTCTCCTTTGAAGTGTCGGGCTTATTGCTGCCAGCCGCCGCCCAAGGCTTTGTAGAGTTGCACCAAAGAAAGCAGCTCGTTACGTTTCGTTTGCGCCAGATTCAGTTCAGCGTTGAATAGTGAAGTGTCAGCAACCAAAGCGTTGAGCAACGTGTCTACTCCTCCCTCATACCTCAAATGGGACAGGCGCGAGGCATCCCTCAAGGAACTGACAAGTAATTCCTGCTGAGTGCGAATCTCTCGAACGCGGCGATACTGAACCAAAGCGTTTGACACATCGCTAAACGCCGTCTGGATGGTTTGTTGATATTGAGTGAGCGCGTACTCCCGTTGCGCTTTCTCAAAATTCACATTCGATTTGAGTCGCCCGGCGGTGAAAATCGGCTGTGCGAGCTGAGGCACGAAAGACCAGGCGGCGCTGGGGCCGCTAAAAAGATTCGCGAGCGAATCGCTCTGAAATCCCAAAGCCCCCGTCAGGCTGATGCGGGGAAAGTAAGCAGCCTTCGCGGCAGCGACGAGAGCATATTCGGAAATCAGAAGCTGTTCCGCAGACCTTATATCCGGGCGTCGCTCAAGCAACGAAGATGGCAAACCGGCGGGCACAACGGGCAGCTCCTGTTGCTCGGTCAAGGGAGTGCCGCGCGGTATCGACCCAGGGTTGTTGCCTAACAACAAACTGATCTGGTTCTCGGTCTGTTCGATCAAACGCCCGGTGTCGGGGATAGTCTGCGACGCCTGATAGACCAACTCTTCGGCTTGGCGCACGTCTAACATGGTGGCGAGACCGCCCTGCTGTCGTGCCGTGATAAGGCGTAGGGATTCCTGTCGAGCGGCCAACGTGCGTTTTGCGATGTCTAGTTCCATGTCCAACTCAAGCAGGTTGAAATACGCTGTCGCAATATCACTCACGACGATGGTAAGCACGGTCTTGCGGTCTTCTTCAGTGGACTTCAGTTGTGCCCGGGCAGCTTTGGTTTGCAGCCGCAGTCGTCCCCAGACATCAATCTCAAAACTGAGAAGGCTCAAGAACACTTCACCGAACGAGCGCTTGCGCCCGGCTTGACCGGAAGCACTTGCCCCGTTGTTGGCGGAGGTGCGCGTGGTGGTCAGGTCAGCGCCAACGTCAAACTGCGGGAATTGATTTGATCTTGCGAGTCCGAGGTTAGCGCGGGCAGCGTTGATGCGTGCGACTGCCAGACGCAGATCGTAATTCTGCGCCATCGCTGTGCGGACCAGTTTCTGTAGCTCCGCGTCTTTGAAGACTTCGAACCATTTCAAATCACCGATTGAATTAGTATCCGGCGGGACGACCGCGTCGCTTCCGCGAAATGTGTCCGGCGTTTCCAGCTCGGGTCGCTCATATTTCTTTTGCCCCGCAGCGCTACCGCTCAAGAGACAACCGATCAGCAACGCGGTCACTAACCTATTTCTCGTGGCTCTTCCCTGACCCAACATCTTAATCTCCTGTCGCCGCCGCCGGCTCCGTTGAGTCGGATTGCTCAGCGTGCTTCTTGCCGAACCTCATCGAGAACTTCTCCA
>JAVXVR010000378.1:0-6437 GCA_032230165.1 Acidobacteriota bacterium
GCCTGCGCGCCGTAGTCAACCGTGACGACGAACCCGCGCGTGATGAGCGCGTTGCTTTGCCTGATCCAATCCTCAGCCGCGAGGTTGACCTCGGCGCGCTGACCTTCGGATAAGGTAACGCCGAGACGCGCGAAGTGCTCGACGAGTCGCGGCGTCGAAGGCTCGCGCTCGACCCACGCGAACTCTCCCACCCCGTCAAGCCCAACACACAGCTCGCGGAGCTTCCCGCCTTTCATCAAAACGCGATGAACCGGGAAGGCATCAAGCAGCTCATTCGAGAACACGATTGCCTCGCCTGGCGTCTCGACGTGATCGCCGAAGGAGCGAAACTCGACGCGACCGGCGAACGGCGCAAGCTTCGACACAGCCGACGCGCGCGCCGATTCGCCCGTCTCGTCTATAACGTAGCGCGTCGCGCGAAAGATTTGCGGATGATCGCACTCAAGTGCTTCGAGCACGCCGCGCGCGAAGTCGCCGCGCCCAGCGCCCGCCTCGAAGATCGTCCAGCTCGCAGGTGCGCCGAGTTCTGCGTGGAGCGAGGCAAAGTAGCGTGCGAAGGTGGCGGCGAAGAGCGGTGAGCGTTCCGGGCTCGTGCGGTAATCGCCTGCGCGTCCCCAACGCTCACGGTCGGCGCGTTGATAATAGCCATCTTGCTCGTCGTAGAGTGCGGCTGCCATCCAGTCGCGAAAAGTTATCGCGCCCTCGCGCGCGATCCTTTCGCGCAGGCGCACGGCGAGCGGCGACTGTGCATGCTGACGGCTCAAGTCTTCGTCGGACGCCGTGCGATGCCGCGTTGATGACATGAAGGCGAGTTGAAATGGTCTGCGACTACTCGCGCTCAACGATCAGAGCGTTCGTTTTGATCTTCGAGAAGTCGCGTCGTGTGATCTGTAACGCTCGTCGGCTGCTGCTGAATCTCGGCGGTGTCCGTGCGCGGCGCGAAGAAGCTTGGCGCGGGGCGGAACTCTGCTGGCGGCAGTGCGCCCGCCTGTGCGCGCGGGTCGAACTGCTGTGGCGCGAAGGGCTGTCCTGTTGGAAACCCATGGGCTGCCGCCGTGGGCGTCTTGTCCTCGAAAAGGAGGGCGTAGATCATGCGTAGGAAGCCTGCGAGGAAGACGAGCAAACCGATCAGCGGAAATTCTTCGGGAAAGCCCGTCAGCTCAACGAACACTAAAAGAAACGCTATCAGGAACGTGCCGCCGAGCATCCACTTGCCGCCTTGCCTGATCCCTTTGCGACGCGGTGAAGTGCCCTGCGCGACAAACGGGCTCGCGCCGACGGGGCTCATGCCGTTGCTCGACAACAACGGCGCTACGCCGCCGAGCGCGAAGCCGCAGCGCGAGCAGAAGCGCACCTCGTCGCTGACCTGAGACTGACCGCACTTCGGGCAGAACATCGGGGAGACCTCACAGATTCATACTGGCAAAAGGGCAGGACTAATGCCGCCGCTGTAGCCCGCGAACAACTCAGACTTACGAGCGAGTCGTGGTGAAAGTTCATTAACGTTCGGCGTCAACATCATCACAATGCACGACAATTTACACGCGCGGTAATTGACCGTCGGTGAGCAACGCGAGGATCGCGAAGGCGCGACCTTGTTGGTGCGCGGCGCGCGCGAGGGTTTCGACGAAGAGCGCGGCGAGGGAGCGCATCTCGCCCGACGGGACGGCGATCTCTTTCGTCAGGTCTTCGTCCGTCTTGACGAGCGTGAAGCCGCGCCGTCGCGTCTCTTCGACCTCTTGCAAATACTCTTCGACGAGCGCGGGCGTGTGAAGCGTCTCCGGCAGCGTCCACTCAAACGGATCGTCCCACAGGCTCGCCGTGATGCCGCCGAACGTCTGCTCGACGCACGCCGCCGAGCGCAGCAAGTGCTCGCCGCACGAGCCGACGGCGACGACACCGTGCGGCTCGCGCGGCTGCAAGTAGAGTGTCCCGGCGGGCACGGCTCGCACGAGCGCGACGGAGCGTGCGTGCAGCCGCGCGAACTCTTCGTCGAGCGAACGAACGATCCGCATCAGAAAGCGCGTCGGCGCGCGCCCCTCCTCTGCGTCAGTATTTATCCTTCGCCTTGCGACCCGACTCGCGCAAGGCGACGCCCATGTTCCTGCCGCCAAAGACGAGACCGTTGACGATGTGCCCCTTCGCCTCGACGCGCGCGCCGCGCGAGGGGACGGCGCGATCCGCGATGACCCAGATGCGCCCCGTACCGTCGTCTATCTCGTATGCGCCGTTGCCGAGCAAGCCGTAGCTGTCCGTCACCCTGCCCTCGACAGAGACCGTTTTGTCCCGGTAACGACCCGGATCGGCTTTGATCTGGTTGACTGTCTTCTTGGCGAGCGCCGCCGCCGAGAGCGCTAAGACGAGTGCGACGGCGAAGATGATAGATCTGAATGGTGAGCGCATGGCTTCTCCTTTCAATTCCGCTGATTCGGTCAGTGTCGTTTTGGGAGAGCGCGATGACTGCCGAGGCTGCGATGAGCCTTCATAATAATTGGATGCCCGAAAAGATGTCCGTCGTCAGTCGTCCGTGGTCAGTTGTTCGATCCATTCTTTGCCGTGCCGCGCCGTCAATCAGAAGCAACGGACAACTGACCACGAACAACGGACAGCCTTTCAGCTCCCGTACCAGCCGATGGGCTTGCCCGATAGATCGACCCAGACGCTCTTGACCTGCGTGTACATCTCCAGCGCGTGCTTGCCCATCTCGCGTCCGTAGCCCGACTGTTTGTAGCCGCCGAAGGGCGAAGCGGCGTTCATCATGTTGAAGGTGTTGATCCAGACCGTGCCCGCCTTGATATCTTTGGCGAAGCGATGCGCGCGGCGAATGTCGCGCGTCCAGATTCCGGCGGAGAGACCGTAGATCGTCTCGTTCGCCTGTTTGATCAGATCGTCCTCGTCCTTGAACGTGATGACGGACGTGACGGGTCCGAAAATCTCTTCCTGCGCGACGCGCATCTGGTTCTGCACTTCGCTGAAGATCGTCGGCGTGAAGAAGTAGCCCTGCTGGAATTTACCTTCGAGCTGCGGCGACGCGCCGCCGGAGAAAATTGTCGCGCCTTCTTCGCGCGCGATTGTTACATAAGTCTTGATGCGGTCGAGTTGTTCCGACGAAACTTGGGGTCCCATGAGCGTCGTCTTGTCCATCGGGTCGCCGACCTTGATCTTCTCGGCGCGCGCCTTGAAGCGTTCGAGAAATTCGTCCTTCACACTCTCGTCTAAAAAGATGCGCGAGCCGGCGCAGCAAACCTGACCCTGATTGTAAAAGATGCCCATCATCGCGCCGCTCACAGCCTGCTCGATGTCTGCGTCGGCGAAGACGATGTTCGGCGCTTTGCCGCCAAGCTCCAGAGAAACTTTCGTCAAATTGTCAGCCGCCGCGCGCGCGATCATCTTGCCAACTTCGGTCGAGCCGGTAAACGCGATCTTGTCTATGCCGGGGTGCGCGGCGAGCGACGCGCCCGCCGTCTCGCCGTAGCCGGGGACGACGTTGACGACGCCGTCGGGAAATCCCGCCTCCTGAATCAGCTTCGCGAGTTCTAACGCGGTGACGGGCGTCTGCTCGGCGGGCTTGAGGACGATGGTGTTTCCGGCGGCGAGCGCGGGCGCGAGCTTCCATGCCGCCATCAGCAGCGGGAAATTCCACGGGATGATCTGACCGCAGACGCCGACGGGTTCGCGCAGGGTGTAGTTGAAGAACTGACCGGGCACGGGGATCGTCTCGCCTTCGATCTTCGTCGCCCAACCCGCGAAGTATTCAAAATTCTCGGCGACGGCGGGGATGTCTATGTAGAGCGATTCGCGTATGGGCTTGCCGTTGTCGGCGGTCTCAAGCTCGGCGAGTTCCTTGGCGCGCGATTCGATAAGACCGGCGAGCTTGTAGAGCATCCGACCGCGATCCCGCGCCGAAACTTTCGACCACTTGCCTTCGAAGGCGCGGCGTGCGGCGGCGACAGCCTTGTCAATGTCAGCTTTGTCGGCTTCGGCGACTTCGGCGTGAGTTTCGCCCGTCGCGGGGTTCGGCGTCGCGAAGGTCTTACCGGATTCGGCATCGACGAACTTGCCGTCTATGAAGAGTTGGTAGCGGCGCGGGGTCTCGTTCGCGGCTTGTGTCGAAGACATGAAGATTGCTCCTTACTGTCCGCGGCGGAAAGTTTTGTTTGTAGGCTGAAGCCGCGGATTGTGATGACGAACATGAATTTAACACCAACGCGCGGCGAAGTCTAAACGGCGTCCTCGTCGTGTTCCGCAGGCGGCGTGCCATCTTTCGGGCGCGGCTTCTCCATCTCCTCGTTTGCCGCGTAGCTCAGGTCGCGGTCGCCCGTCACCTCGTCCCAGTCGTAGCCGAGGTGGCGCGCGAAACGCCATAGCGGCAACTCCCACTCTTCGCGGTTGGCGCGATACTCTTCCCAGCCAGACTCGCGATCTTGCTTCGTCTTGATCCCTGCGCGTTCGAGTTGTTGCAGCGTCTGCTCGAAGCGTCGCTCCCAACGGCGCGACTCCTCGAACTTCGTCGCGCGACTCTTTCCGCCATGTTCGTTTAGGTCGAGAGACTTGACGAACTCGCCGAGCACCTGGCGCGCGCTCGCTTCGAGTGTGGCGACTTCCGGGTGGCGGCAGAGTTTCGAGTATGCCTCTTCGTCGAGACACGAGCGGATGACCGAGCCGGTTTCGAGCGTGATGAAGAGCACGCGCGGCAGGCTCTTATAAACTTCGACGGTGTGGAAATAGTGGAGGATCGGGTGCTCGATGTGCGACTCCAGAAGCCCTTGCAGATCGCGCGCGGCGGTGCGAAGTATTCCCTCGAAGCCGATGAAGCGATCCACGACGAAGTGGTGCGCGATGAACCCCGCGACGTTCGCGCCTTCGTCCGCCTGATGGTAGAAGCTCAAGGCGACGGCGCGCTTGCGCTCCAAAGCGCCATAGACGGTGAGCAGGTACGTGACGGCGAGCGAGATGAGCGCGACGCCCGACGCCGACTCGCCCACGGCGAGCAAACGCATGGTGCGCGCCTGCGGTGTGATGTCGCCGAAGCCGGCGGTCGTCAGCGTCATGCCGCTAAAGTAGATCGCGTCCCAGAAGCTCGGCGTGCCGAACGCTTCGCTCACCTTGAAAAGCGTCGGGATGCGCGGGTAGTAGATGAGACCGAAACCGAACGTGAGCAGCACGATGTAGATCGTGATGAGCGCGGGCATGAGGAACGGACCGACGAGGTTGAGCAGGCGATGGCGGTGCGTCCGCGAGACGCGCCGCGCGACCGTCAGAGCCGCGCGCCAGGCGGTGCGGTTGAGCGTGTCGCCCAGGGGCCCGATACGCGGGCGGTCATCGAGGATCGTTACGTAAACGTCTACGGCGACGAGCAGCAAGAGCAGTATGCCTGAGGCAGTGAATGCGAACGTTGTCATCTCGCGACCGAACCAGCGCGTGTTAACTCGTCTGCGGCGTGCAGACCAAAGCCGGAAGCCGGTCGTATTTGATCAACCGACTTCCGGCTTTGGTCTCGTCACTTCCGCATGATCTATTCCGACTGTGCGATCAACTGCCGCAGCACGAAGGGCAGAATGCCGCCGTGCCGGTAATACTCGATCTCAATCGGCGTGTCGATGCGAAGCGTCAGGGGCACTTCCTGCGTCTCTCCGCCCGCGCGGTGGATGTGCAGCGTGATGTCCTGCTGCGGCTTGACGTCTGTGTTCTCCAGCCCGACGAGGCAGAAGGTTTCAGTTCCGTCTAACCGAAGGGTCTGCGCGTTCATGCCCTCTTTGAACTGCAAAGGCAGGACGCCCATGCCGACTAAGTTCGAGCGGTGTATGCGCTCGAAGCTCTGCGCGATGACGGCGCGCACGCCCAAAAGCCTAGTCCCCTTCGCCGCCCAGTCGCGCGAAGAGCCCGTGCCGTACTCTTGCCCCGCGATGACGACTAAGGGTATGCCCGCCGCCTGATAGTGAATGGAGGCGTCGTAGATGCTCATCTTCTCGTTGACGGGTTGAAGGCAGGTGACGCCGCCCTCCGTGCCGGGAACCATCTGGTTCTTGATGCGAACGTTGGCGAACGTGCCGCGCACCATTACCTGATGATTGCCGCGCCGCGAGCCGTAGGAGTTGAATGAGTCAACGTCAACGCCGCACAGGCGCAGGTAGATTCCGGCGGGCGAGGCGGGCTTGATCGCGCCCGCCGGGCTGATGTGATCGGTCGTCACGGAGTCGCCGAAGATGGCGAGCGGGCGCGCGCGCTTGATGTCCGTGAACTTGCCCGGCTCCATGCTGAAGCGCTCGAAGTAGGGCGGCTCTTGAATGTAAGTCGAGAGCGTATCCCACTCGTAAACCTCGCCCGCGACGGATGGAATATCTTCCCACAGAGGGTTCTGCCCGGCGAAGTCGCTGTAGAGTCGGCGGTAGGTTTCGGGGTCGGTCGCCGCGCCCAACTGCTCGCCGATCTCCGCG
>JAVXVR010000390.1:0-9429 GCA_032230165.1 Acidobacteriota bacterium
GAAAGTGAAGACCGTCGTGCCCGAGTTGCCTTCCGCCTGTGATACGTCGTTGATGGAGAGGTTCGGCGTGGGCGTCGGTGTCGGCGTCGCGGCAACGGCGTCAGGTGTCACGGAGAAGTCGTCAATAGCAAGACCGTGATCTGAGCCGGTGTGGTCGGGGTCTGACCAGCGGAGCATAACGTCCGTCCCATTGGGGATGTTAAGGCCAGTGATTGTGGAGCTGATCGCCGTGCGGTTTGCGGCTAAGTTGCCGTTGAGCGCCCCAGCCGTGCCGCCGGTGACGGGACTCGTAAAATCGAGCGCCGTGACGGCAACGCCCGCCGACTGAAACTCTGCAAGACTTCCGGTCACGGTCGGCGACCCGACGAGGTAAGAGAATGAGATCGTCTGTGCCGCGGCCGCGCTGTTACGCCACTGCTCGCCGACGTAAGAGATATTTAGCGAGGTGATGGTTGAGCCGGTGTTGTTTGTCAGGCGGATACCCCAGAAGAAGTTCCCGGCAGCAGCACCGCCAGAGCCTAGCGAGCCGAGCGCGCGGTCAGTAGCCGTCCCCGTGCCATAACTGTACAGGTTCCCGGCGTTGCTGCTCCCATCGTTGGCGACGATGGTGGTGCCCGTGCCTGTGCGCGCCGTGTACCAACCGGGGATCGTGCTGTCGTTCGTCCACGTCGCGCTACCAGAGGCGGGGAGCGTGTCGAAGTTCTGCGTGATGGGCGTGCCGAGCGTGGTGACGCTGATGTTCGGACGCACTGTGTCCCCGGGGGGCAACACCTTAGAAAGCTGCGTCTTGCTCGGCTTGCTCTGCGCGGAAGAAATTTTTGAAGGCTTTTTGCTCTGCGCGGCAGAAGTCCACACGTTGGAGAAGAGTGCGGGCTGCGAAATGATGAACAACGCTGTGATGGTGGCGAGAAGCTGGCGACGCAGCAAATTGTGACGATGACGAATAGGCGTAAGGCGCACGGCGAGAGTTCCTTTCTTGCAAACTTGATCGGTCGCAGGGCGATAGACCCTGTCGAAGAAATGGGTTGTTAACGGTCGTCCGCGTGTGGAATCTCAGGATATGGGGAGTGACTCAGCCCTTCATCCGCGCGAACACAGGGCGCGATGCGAAGCGCAACAGTAGCATATGCCGAGCGCGTGAGACAATCCGCGCGCGTCGGAGGTTGGGTTAAATGTTTGTGACTAGATGGAGGCGAGAAGTTCAGACTGAAGTCAGGAGGTTTCGCCGCGTCAGCTCGCCGAGAAGTTTGTTGACGCTGGCGGTCGCCTGCTCCGTCGTCACGTCGTAACTATCGGTTAACTCTTTGACGATCTGGTCTGCGGGAAGTCTCTTCTCCAGGAGCCGCCAGACGAAGATGGCTGTCTCGTTGAGCGTGTAATAACGCTTGGCGTTGAGATCGACGAGCACGCCTTCTTTATCATCAAGCTCGGAGAAGACTATGTGATCGTGGGGAACTAGCAGGTTGCTACTCATGCGCCGGGTTATCCTTGATCTAGAGAGGGATGCTGCGCGCTCCCGACTGCGCGGCTGA
This sequence comes from Acidobacteriota bacterium, assembly GCA_032230165.1. Classification (GTDB taxonomy): domain Bacteria; phylum Acidobacteriota; class Blastocatellia; order Pyrinomonadales; family Pyrinomonadaceae; genus JAIVGV01. The sequence goes on from JAVXVR010000390.1 coordinate 1,533, forward strand.
GAGAACGGGCAGCGAGCGCGAGCCGGCAGCCGAAGCGCGCCACGGAATCTTGCCGAAACTCTGGAGACAGAAAAGACACGGAGAGCCTGTGTAGAGATCGATCTCTCGACCCTCCGCGACATGCGACTCAATAGCGATGCGCCGACGCTCCAACTGCTCTTCGGCAAGCATACGCAGGCGCGGATAGGCGGCGGAAAAATCTTCGACGTTCAAATCCGCGACCACGTCTGGCTCGCCTTCAGCCCCTCGATAGCCGGACAAGTTACAGCAGAGCGTCAGCCGACCGCGATAGTCAATATTGCAGTTCGTCCCGGCGAGCGCCGTACAGGGCGGTGCGGGGTTAATATTGTAGAAGCCCGCCGCAATCCCGATCTCCATCTTAAATATCTTCGCGAGGATGGCGATCTCCTGCTCGGCGGACGTGCGCTCTTCCCGGCTGAGACCCAGCTCGGCTTCAAACTCCACAGACGTGGGCAGCAAGTGCGAGAAGTGGAGCGCGCGTGCGCCGAGACGCGCGGCGAGCAGTGTGATCTCCTGTAGCTGCGGGACGGTGTCGCGGCGGATGCCGACCTTGAAGAGGAAAGGGATGCCACTCATGTAGCAGCGTGCGACACCGCGCATGATGCGCACAAACGATCCCTCGCCGCGCCAGTGGTCGTGCGCCTCGCGCGTCGCGCCGTCAAGACTGAAAGCAACGGCGCGAACGCACTGGCGGTGCTTGAGCAGGAGCGGAAAGACGCGGTCGAAGAGCCAACCGTTGGTCACGAAGCTAAATTGCAAACCTTCTTCAGCGACCGCCTCGACGATCTCGTTGAAGCCGGGATGAATCGTCACCTCGCCGCCCGTGAACGAGACGTAGGCGATGCCGTAAGACGCGCGCGCGTCGCGCATGATGCGGCGCAGCAGCTTGACCGGGAGAAAGTTGGCGGGCGCGTGGTAGAGCGCGTCCTCGTCGCGGATGCAGTAGCTGCAATGCAGATTGCAGATGTTCGTCAACTCGACGCTCAAACGCGGAGCCGAGGAGATGCCGTCCGTCTGTGTGGCTTGGTCGAGTGACATCCGTTTCAGGAGTTGATGTGCGCGGCGAGCAGTCGCGGGGCAAGCGTCGCATCGGCGAGGATGTCGCGCCCCGCGCGGAGCACGTAACCGCGCGTCTGCCGCACGAGCTTTTCGAGGAAGCTTAAGTGGTCGCGCCCCGCCGCGTCGAAACACGCCCACGGGTAAAGTTTGAGCAGACGCAGCAGCACGTCGGCTTTCTTGAGGCTGACGATGCGACTCTCTTCCTCACCTGTGATCGTCGGGAAATAGATAACTTCGGGTCGGCACGATTCGGCGAACCCTCGCGGGAAGACAACCCACGGCTTGAGCCGACGCTTATCCGGATCGGAGTTGACGGGCGTGCCGAGCGCCTCATCCAAACGCGGCAGATCGCACCCGGCGAGCGCGGAAGCCGAGACTGAGAAGAGGCGGCGCAAGCCTCGCGCCCGTATGCCCTCCGGTGTTTCGTGCAAGAGCAGCATGTCGTCCGACAGGTACGACCAGCCGGCGCGCGCCAAGCGGATTGTTAAACTCGACTTCCCGCTATTCGAGTCGCCCACGAAGAGCGCGCCCGCTCCGCTTCCGGGCTCGACCGCGCCTGCCGAGTGTAAGTCCATGAGACCGCAGCGTCGCAGAGCGAAGTGGAGCAAGTAGGACATCACGTTGACGCGCGCGACCGGGTGAAGCGCGACGCGACTCTTGCCCATCCACACGTCCACGCGCCGGGTCGCGGGCGATTCGACCACGATGCGGGACTCGTTCACGTCTAGGTGGTAAACCTCGCCGTCGGTGTAGCCAACCCCGTGCTGCATGGGAAAGGAGCGGAAGGCGGAGGGGATGCGCGGCGGCGGCTCATCGCCAAAGACGCGCACAGCGCAGTCGGCGTCTGTTGAGATCGAGCCTGTCAACGGCAGCAAGTAGAAGCCACGAAGAAAGGACTCGACCATGCGAGTCGTCCATTCGTCGGTGGTTTCTACAGATAGGACGCGGCTGGCAATCGAATAGAAGCTAGTTCTAACAGCTTCTTCCTTGAACTGCACCGCCATCAAAATACTCGATCCGCCCAAGCGTCGCCGCCGCGCGCAGGTAGGTTAGACATCAGAAGTGTCGAGGGTGGTCTGCGTTTGGAAAAAAGAGGTCGCTTCCAGCACGTCCACGGGGACGGACACAACCGGCTCGATAAACTGCTTTTTCGATCCGGGGGAAGACGGAACACTCTCACGGCGCTCGACCTGCTCTGCGGCTTGCTCGTTCACCGGGTTGTTCTGCTGTTTATTCAAGGCTCGTTGTCTCCTCACATTTTAATGGTTTGTTGAGAGCTCGATGGCGGCAACAACATCAAGCGCAGCGGTATCGATTCGTAGTTGCTCAGATTGGTACGCAGGTACAGATGGACGTTTGGCGAGAGCGCGTGCACTGCCTGCTCCAACGTATAGTTGCTAAAGTCCACGTCCACGAGATCGCTAGATTCATATTTCATCTCGAATGGAATGTCAACCTTATTGGCGATCTCGAAGAGGACGACGCTGAGCGGCTGCTTGCGCGCGCGCACGCTCACCTGGTTGCGGTCGAACTTAACGAAGAGCGGAGAGTCTTCCTTCTCACGCTGCTTTTCATACTCTTCCGTGCCTTCCTCGGTGTTGCCTTCGATCAGGATCGCTTCGTCAGAGCCCTTCACTACCGCCGTGCGGGAGGGCGGCTCTTCATTGAAAGCGTAGAGGAAGACGCCCATCAAGCGGGGCTGAGTGCTGCCGTCGCCGCTCACCTCGTAATCGACGTAAGGCAGCGGGGCGAGCATTCGCACTACGCCTTCGAGCGGGACGTTAGTGACTTCGAGCGTGACGCGCTGCTTTTGCATCAGCGGGCTCAGTATCACGGGGACGCCGAGCTTCTTGCCGAGTTCCGCGCTGATCTGCGACAAGGGAGCATTCTTCGCCGTCAAACTCACCATCTTCGGCGAGTCCTTCGACACGCGAAGCTTCCAGGGCGGCTGCTCCACCCCCGCCACATTCGCCGTCACTTTCGGCGGCGTGACCTTGCTTGGCGCGGGAGTCTGCGCTCTTGCGGGCGCGGTAGTCTGTCCTTTAGCGGGCGCGGGAGTCTGCGCGAACGCCGCGCCGGAGACGAGCGCCAGGGTGACGAGCGAGTAAACAAACCGGAGACGCGAGGGTAGTAACGTACTTCTCATTCTCTTTCGCTTTACCTCAGATTCTGACTTGCCAAAGGCGGGTGAGCCCGCAACCTCTTGAGCCGTTAATGTCGAGCGAGGCTGTCACTGTCAGGGGTCGCTTCGGCGTTGGAAATATTGTCCCGCAGGATGGTCTAGGAATCGATGATGGCTCTCGAATTGCTATTCGGCTTCAAGCGTCGCCCCTCTTCAAACGTCCTTCGCCTTGACGCAGCTAACGAAATATAAGCGAGGACGCACGCAAAGTAGCACACTTCGCCGCCCAGCATCAACGCACCAATGCCCTTTTTTAGTGGCGCGCCACCGCTTACGCCATGCGACTGCTGCCTGCCTTGCGCCTTCTAGGCGGGCGGCTATACACTTACGCGCCCCTTGAATGAACTCTCAAAGAGCCTCAACGGGACGCTTCATGATTTAGCTGATCGCAATCTTTTTCTGAATTCCAACACTTCTGAATTGTTCACTTATCAAGGTTTGAGCGCTCGACCGGAAACCGAACTTTTGCTCTGCTGTGCGCGTAGCCGCCTCGCGCCTGCTGTGCTAGCGCGCGCCGCCGAACTGCTGCGCGCCGGTATCGACTGGGATTTTTTCCTCACGCTCTCGTCGCGTCACGGCGCGATGCCCCTCGTCTATCGTCGCCTCAATGAGTCTTTCACTGCGACTGTGCCCGCCGAGCAGTTGCGCGGCTTCAAAGAAAGATACCGGAGCAACGCCGCGCATAGCCTCTTCCTGACGAGCGCACTCTGCCGCATCCTCGACTCGTTCGAGCGCGAAAGCGTCGAGGCAATTCCTTACAAGGGTCCCGCACTGGCGGTCACGGCTTACGGCGACATCAGTCTCCGGCAGTTCCTCGACCTCGACATCATCGTGCGCCCCCGCGACGTGGGTCGAGCCACGTCCATTCTCAAGCGCGCCGGATTCGAGCCGCACTTCACACTGAAAGTCGGACGCGAAGAAGAGGCGTTCATCCGCCTCAGTTACGTGCAACTCTTCCGCCGCGCCGAAGACGATGTCGCCGTAGAGTTGCACTGGGGCATCGCCCCGCGCTTCTTCAACTTCCCTTTCCCGGTCGAGCGGCTGTGGGAAGGCGACGGACAGTTGACGCTGGCAGGGCGACAAGTGCGAGCCATCGCGCCGGAGTTGCTCATCCTTCTACTATGCGTGCACGGGAACAAAGATTTGTGGGCGCGCCTTGAATGGGTCTGCGGCATCGACGCGCTGGTGAACCGCGAGCTTCATCTCGATTGGCAGTCGGTCATCATTGAAGCGGAAAAATACGGCGCGGCGCGCATACTCTCGCTCGGTCTATTTTTAGCCAACGATCTCCTCGGCACGCCGCTGCCGGAAGAGATCAGCCGACGCATTAAAGATTCGCACGCCGTCGCGTCGCTCGCCGCCACGGTGCGCCGCAAGATGTTCGACGAAGCGCCGCGACTACCCAAGCTCTCCGAGCAGGTGCGCTTTCACACGCGCTCGAAGGACAGGCTGCGCGATAGACTGATCTACTGCTCGCGGCTGGCGCTGACGACGACGCCCGTTGATTGGGCAGCGGTCAGTGTCCCGCCTTCACTCTCATTCGTGCATCTGTTGATTCGCCCGCTCCGCCTGATGAAAAAACGTCTACTGAGTCCCGCGCGCCGCGCGTCGTGATTTTTCACGACGCGCTGAAGTCGCGCTCCCATCCCAGTTTAATGATTAGCGGCAGAGACATCGTTTACATTTCGAGCATCGAGTGGAATTTCCTCTGGCAGGGGCATCAGGAGATCGCACGCCGCCTGGCGCAAGCGGGCAATCGCGTGCTCTATCTGGAAAACACGGGCGTGCGCTCGCCGGGCGTGCGAGATGCGGCGCGCGTCGCGTTCAGGCTCAAGCGTTGGGCGCGCGCGCTTCTGTCTGGCGGCGTGCGTGAAGTTGCGCCGAACATCTACGTCTGCTCGCCGCTCGTGCTGCCACCTTTCGGCTCGCGCCTGAGCCGCGAGATGAACCGCCGCTTCTTCCTGCGCTTCGTGCGCCGCACGGCGCGCAAGCTCGGCATACGCCGCCCCCTCGTCTGGACTTATCTGCCCAATGACACGACGCTCGATCTCATACGCTCGCTGGATCGAAGCGGCTTGGTCTATTACTGCGTCGCGGATTTCACACAACTGACGCCGAGCGCTGACCGCTTGCGTGCAACCGAGCGCGAGCTTGTCGCAATGTGCGACGTGGTCTTCACCAACTGCTCCGCGCTGGCGAACGCGTTTGCGCCCACAAACCCGAACTCGCACGTCTTCCCTTTCGGCGTCAACCTCGACGCCTTCCCCCTCGAAGAAGTGACGACACGCGCAGCGAACGCAGACGCCGCGCCAGAAGATATGCGCGCCAAAGATTCGGACGCAGATGATGATGACGACGCGAGACTACTGCCGAAGCCCATCATCGGCTACGTCGGCGGGATGCACCGTCACGTTGACTTCGATTTGATCAGGGAGATGGCGAAGGCGCGACCCAGTTGGTCTTGGGTGTGCGTCGGCGCGCTGCAAGCCGACACGACCGGCTTGGCGGAGCTGCCTAACGTTCACATGGTGGGGCAGAAGCGGCACGACGAGCTGGTTGATTACATACGCCTCTTCGACGTGTGCATCGTCCCTTACGTCAACAGCATTTACACGGAGACGGTCGTGCCGACGAAGATCAACGAATACCTCGCCATGGGCAAGCCCGTCGTCTCGACCGATCTGCCGACCGTCTGTGAGTTCAACGAAGAGCATCGCGTGCTCATCACCGCCCCTGCACGCGCCGAAGATTTTTTGCGTGCGATTGAGAGCGCGCTCTCGCTGCCCAAAGATCAAGCGACCATCCGGCACAGACGCCGTGTCGCGGAGCTGGGCAACTGGCATACGCGCCTCGAATCGATGAGTCGCCTCATCGAAGAGAGCCTTGGGATCAAAGCCGACGCGCCCGCCGAAGAGGTTGCGCGGGTCGCCGCGTCAACCCGCTAACTCGTCCGCGTCGCTCCTCTTAAATTTTCACCGCGTAACCTAGCCCGTCGCCGACGGGCAGCACCACGGCGCGCAGACGGGGATGGTTCACAAACTCGCGGTTGAAGTTTCTCAACGCCTCGGTCGAAGCAGTTTGATCCGGCGAGCGAATCTCGCCCGCGACCTGACCACCCCACAGCAAATTGTCGGCGATGACGACGCCGCCCGCGCGCAAGAGCGGAAGCGACTGTTCGAGGTACGCCGCGTACTCCTCCTTCAACGCATCGAGATAGACGAGATCGAACGTCTCTTCGAGTCGCGGGAGCACTTCAAGTGCGCGCCCGCGCACGACATTGACGCGGTCGGCGACGCCCGCGCGATTGAAGTAGTCGCCCGCGCGCCGGATCATCTCATCATTCGGCTCGATGGTCGTCACGCGCCCGTCCGAGGGCATCCCGCGCAAGAGATGTATGACGGAGTAGCCGATTGCCATCCCGATTTCGAGGACGCTGCGCGCGCCGATGGCGCGGGCGGTGATTTCGAGAAACAGCGCAACCTCGCGGTCGGCGATGGGCACGCGGTTCTCCGCCGCGTCTATCTCCATCTCGGCGAGCAGCCCGGCGCTGGCGGGATGTAGTTCTTCGAGGTACTGCGCCTGCTCACCACGGATGATTGCATCGAGTCGTGCTTTCATGTTTTCCCTTTCGAGTATTCAATGGTCTCTTCCTCACTCGCCCGCGCCATCCTTTTCTTCAAGCTCATCGGCGGGCACTGAGACGTACCGGCGCGCAAGCCCCAACTCGCGCAGCTTGTGTTGGAGCGACTGCCGGTGCATTCCCAACATCGCGGCGGCGCGCGTCACGTTGCCGCCCGTCTCATCGAGACAACGCGCGATGTAGCGTCGCTCGAACTCGCGCCGGTCTTCGCGAAAGTCGGCGGTGAACGGAACACTGAGTCCACCCGCGTCCGTAGAGTCCGCGCGCGGCGCGCTTGTCGCTTCACTAACACTTGCGGGCTTGATCTCTTCGGGCAGATCGCGCGGCTGGAGCACGTCGCCCTCGGCGAGCACCATCGCGCGCTCGATGGTGTTGCGCAGCTCCCTCACGTTGCCGCGCCAGTCGTATTCGACGAGGCGGCGCATGGCAGCGGGCGAGATGGCGCGCGGCGGCAGCTTGTACTTTTCGGCGGCGAGGCGAGCGAAGGATTCGGCGAGCGCGGGGATGTCTTCGCGCCGCTCTCGAAGAGGCGCGATGTCTATGGTCACAACGCGCAGGCGATAGAAGAGGTCTGCGCGAAAATTACCTTTCTCGATCTCTTGCTCCAACGGGCGATGCGTCGCGCTGATGATCCTCACGTCAACCGGGATAGACTCATTGCCGCCCAGCCGCTCAACGCGACGCTCTTCGAGCGCGCGCAGAAGTTTCGCCTGCACGTTAGCGCTCATGTCGCCGATCTCGTCGAGGAAGAGCGTGCCGCCGTGCGCCTGTTCGAACTTACCGGCGCGATCGGCCACCGCGCCGGTAAACGACCCCTTCATGTGTCCGAACAGCTCGCTCTCGATGAGCTCCGACGGAATGGCCGCGCAGTTCACCTCGATGAACGCCGCCTGGGCTCGCGTGCTCAGCCCGTGTATCGCGCGGGCGACCAGCTCTTTCCCCGTGCCGTTCTCGCCGGTGATGAGCACACGCGCCGGCGTCTTCCCCACGCGTTC
>JAVXVR010000324.1:0-6881 GCA_032230165.1 Acidobacteriota bacterium
GACTGCGCCGACTGATCTTTCGACTCCAGACTCACGACTCCAGACTCCAGACTTTTTTATTCGTACCGCAGCGCCTCCGCCGGTCGCAGACGCGCGGCGGAGCGCGCCGGGTAGATAGTCGCGACGAGGCAGACGACGAAGGCAGCGAGCGCGGCGAGCACGGTCTCGCCCGCATGTGGATGAAACGGGATCGAGCTGAGCGAGTAAACGTCTGCGGGCAGGCTGACTACGTGGTAGCGGTCGCCAATGAAGCACGCCGCGAGACCGAGCGCGACGCCGATACTTGTTCCGACCGCGCCGATGATCGCGCCCTCGATGATGAAGACGAGCATGACGCTCGCGGCGCGCGCGCCTATCGCGCCGAGGATGGCGATGTCTGCGCGACGCTCTGTGACGACGAGCACGAGCGTCGTCGTGATGTTGAGCGCGGCGACGAGCATGACGAGCGCGATGACGAGCGAGACCGTCCGGCGCTCAAGCGCGAGCGCGGCGAACAAAGGTCGGTTCGCCTCCTGCCAGTCAACGACCGCGAACTCGCCGCCCAAAGTTTGGCGTATGCGCGCCGCCGTCTCCGGCGTGCGGTAGATGTCCGAAGTCTCGACGCTCAAGGCAGCCGCGCCGTCCTCGCTCGTCCCCATCACGCTCGCGGCGTTTGCGAGCGAGGCATAGACCCACGTCGAATCGTACTCGTAGAGTCCGGTGCGAATGATCCCCGCGACGCGGACGGGGCGCGAGCGCGTCACGAAATACGGCGGCTCACTCCACTTCTCGCCCGTCAAGAGCCAGCCCTCGTCGCCCACCATTCTCAAGCCCGAACGCGCGGCGAGTTCCGCGCCGATGATGACGGGCAAGGGCTCGCCACCTTTCGCAGGATCGACAAGAACAGGCTCGCTGAGTCCGTTCACTTGATGACGCTCGACGCCGTTCTCGCTGATGTGCCTTCGTCCATCGCTCTGTCGCCCGCTCTCAGCCTTCGGCGCGCTTTGAAACAGACTCTCGACCGTGCCCGACGTGAGCGTGCGCCGAATCTCACTGAGATCGCGCGCGGAACTTTGATCGACAGCGCGCACGACGGCGTAAGCCGCACTGTCCGAGCCTTCGAGGAGCGCGCCCGCGTAAGAGGTGGGCGCGGCGTCTGTGACGCCTTCGATTGTTTTAAGACGTGTGACGAGAGCGCGCCAGTCCGTCAAAGGTTGAGCGTCGGCGCGTGCGATGGTGATGTGCGCCGTGCCGCCGAGGATTTTGTCGCGCATCTCGTCGCGAAAGCCGTTGGCGAGAGCCGAGGCGACGATGAGCGCGGCAACCCCGCAGGCGACGCCGACGAGCGCGGCAAGCGCCGTCACGCGCGCGCTCGTCGCGCGACGTGCGCCGCGTCGCGCGCGCCGGAGGTAACGCAGCGCGAGAAAAATTTCGTAGGGCATCGCCTTCTCAGTTTTGATCTTTGAACTTGCCGCCGAGTTTCTGGATCGCGGTCGGCGGCTTGTAGAGGAGTCTCTGCAAATTGGGATCGTCTTGCGCCGACGCGTCGTCCGCCGGTCGGATTTCGTAGATAGTGTCGGAGACGCGTCGGAAGCGGAAGCGGGATGAGAGCGCGACGAGTGCGCGCGTCTCCTGACCGCGCCACGCGTCGTTGAACCAGAGGCGCGCGTCCGTATCAATGAAGACGCGGCGACCCGCGCGCAGGTGTGCGTCGATCACCTCCGCGAGCCGCGCGCCGGGGAAGCCGCCGCCCGTGCCGATCACGTCCCAGCGACCGAGACCGATGCCTTGATAATAGTTGACCGAGACGGTCTGCCCGCCCGCCATCACGACAGCATCGTCTGGCAGCAGCGCGAGTCGCGCGCGATACTCCTTCGTGATGCCGTGACTCTGGATCGTCTGCCAGGAGCCGGTGAAGAAGACCGTGCCGAAGACGAGCGCGACGAGCGCGACGCCGCACACGACTAACCGGAAGCCGCGCCGCACGTCGCGCGCGCGCCGCGCCTCAAGGCGCACGTAGAAGTCTGCGGCGAGGGGGACGACGCCGGGCAGACCTGTCAGCAAGTAGCGACCGTTGATGATCGTGCTGTAGTGCGTCACGAGCATCAGGTTCGCGAAGACGCCGACGAGCGCCAGCGCGAGCAGGGGCGAGAAGCCCCGCGCGCGCCACTCCTTGAACGCCGCGAAGGGCAACGCGACGAGCGCGAGCGGCGCGGCGACGAAGAAGAAAAAGAAGAGCGGCGCGAAGTTTCTCAGACGCACCGGATGCACAGACTCTTCCGAGCGCATTGATTCGACCCAGCCGTACCAGCCCGCGCGGTAGTTGTGAATGTCGCCGAGGTAGTAAGAGAGAAACGGCGCGAACGCGCAGACGAAGAAGACTATGCACGCGAGCGCGGTCAACGTCAGATCGCGACGGTTCAGACGCCAGCCGCAGGCGTATGCCCCGACGATGAGCCACACGCCGTAGAGCGCGGCGACCTCGCGCACGTTGTTGCCTGTGCCGAGGAGTGCCGCGCCGACGAGCACGAGCGTCGTGCTGCGGCGGCGAAGCCCGCGCAGGTGGATTGCGAGCGCGACCGAGAGCAACAGGAGCGAAGGGATTTCCGTCATCGCCTGCCCGCTATAGAGAATGAAGAAGGGCGAGAGGGCGAGCATGAGCGCGGCGACGGTCGCGGCGCGCAGCGAGCCGGTCAGATCGCGCGCGAGCGTCCAGAGCGCGACGACGGCGAGCGGGGCTTCGCAGACGACCATGTACTTGAAGAGCAGGTAGGCGTGCTCAACGCGCAGACCGAAGAGGGCGTGCGCGATGCGGTAGGCGAAGTGATTGGTGAAGATGAAGAGCATCCGCCCGAAGAGCATCGTCGAGGGCTCGCCGCGAATGGCGAGCACGGTGTAGTCAAGCGCGTCCCAGTCGCCCGCGAACGGATCGGCGAGAAGAATCGCGAGTGCGAGCGTGACGAGCGCGACCGGCAACCACCAGCGCCACGCGCCGACGAGCGATGCAGTTTCGGGCGCACGCTCGCCGTCGGTCGTCGCTTCTTCGGGGTTGTTTGATGAGAGTGACGCTGACCGTTGGTCGGGTTGTCGTTCGTCAGTCGTCGGACTTGCGGGCGGGGCTGTCGTCATCGGGCGTGAGCGTGTCGATCAGTTTGTGATCGAGAGTCTCCTCCGGTCGTTTGATCATGGTCAGGCGGTTGCCGCGCTCATTGTACATGACCTCGTCCATGATGTTGTAAATGAGGAGCACGCCGCGCCCCGAAGATTTGAAGAGGTTCGCCGGGTCGAGCGGGTCGGGGATGTCGTTGAGGTTGAAGCCCCCACCTTCATCCTCAACTGTAAATTTCGCCTCCTTCGCCGAGAGGTCTGCCGTGATGCGGACGATCTTGTGCGGGTCGTACTGGTTGCCGTGCTTGACGGCGTTGACGAAAGCCTCGTCCAAGGCGATGAAGAGGTTCGAGCGTTCGGGGTTGATGAGACCGAGTTGCACGACGCGCTCGTGAAGATAATGCAGCACGCCGTTCATGAGGGAGAGATCGCTCGGCAGCTCGAACTCGATCTTCTCGTGGACGAAGGGCAAGACCTTCACGTCCTCTATGAAGCGCAGCTTGTACGAGAGCGTCTTCTCGACGATGTCGCGCAGCTCTTCGCGGTTGTAGGGTCGGCGGACGTAGTTTGCCGCGCCCATCTTGAACGCCTTGATGACGCCCTGCTGCTGCGTCTCGTCCGAGGAGACGACGACGGGGACGAGTAAGGACTTGCGTTTAAGCTCGCTGACGATCTGGACGCCGCTCTCCGCGTCGTCGGTGAGGTCACTGATGACGAGGTCGAAGTCTTCGAGGTCGCCGCGCCTGAGCGCCTCCTCGCGGTTGCCGGTGGCGACGACCTCGTGCCCGAAGTCGCCGAGGACGCGGCTCAAGAGCGTCCGCAACTCCTCGTTGCTATCGACGATCAGGATTCGCCGTTTCTCCATCAGTCGTCTAATTCCATTTAACTTAAAATCGGGGAGGGCTTAAGGGTCAGCGCGCCGAGCACACGCCTTCCAATAACGTCTTACGCCGCAGGCGCGCGCGAGGTTCGCAAAATATAGCATACGCCACAGGAAGGCAGCAGGCATAATAATTGTAGGGGCAGAGGACAACTCCTCTGCCCCTACAAAGTTTTTCGCGGGTTCTGCTAGACTCCGGGCGGACTTTCATGCACGTCTCAATCGAAGAAGAGAGAGCCGAGACCTCGCCGCCCGCGCGCTCCCGCCAGAAGCGCGCGGACGAGTCGGTGGCGCGCGCCTACCGCTTCGCGGACATCTCCGGCTACCGTCTCAAACAGCGGCTCGCCATACGCGCCGCCGACCTCGTCTTCTACCTGCTCATCCGCATCGTCGGCGCGACCGCGCGCTTCTCGGTCGAAGGCTGGGAGCAATGGGAAGCGGCGACGCGCAACGGGCGACAGCCCGTCTATACCTTCTGGCATGATCAGATCATGCTCGGCACATACTTTTTCCGCGGGCGCGGGATCGTCGTCATGACCTCGCGCAGCTTCGACGGCGAGTACATCGCGCGCTTCATACGCCGCTTCGGTTACGGCGCGGCGCGCGGCTCATCCTCGCGCGGCGCAGTCTCCGCGCTCGCCGAGATGATCCGCCTCGCGCGCGCCGGGTGTCCGACGGGCTTCAGCATCGACGGTCCGCGCGGACCGCGCCGCGTTGCCAAGATGGGCGCGGTGCAACTCGCGAAAAAGACCGGCTGCCCCGTCCTCCCCTTCACGCTTGACCCCGCCCACTACTACGCCGCCCCGACATGGGATCGCCTGCAAGTCCCACTCCCCTTCACGCGCGTGCGCGTCCGCATCCATCCGCCCATCTACGTCCCGGCGGACGCAGACGATGCCGCCCTCGAATCAAAGCGCGACGAACTCCAACGCGCGCTCGACTCGCTCGGCGACTGAAGCTCACTCCCGCGCTCGGCTGTGGCGCGCGGCGAACGGCGTGTAGTAGGATGGCGCGAAAGTCTTGCCAGCGACCGAGCGGTTTTTTTTGGAGGGGATATGATCAATCAAGAGCGCATTAAAAATCTGTTGCTCGAACTCGTCCAGATCGACTCCGTCTCGCGTAAAGAACGCGACGTTGCCGAGCACATCAAACGAATCTGCGAGGGGATGGGCGCGACGGTCGAGATCGACGACGCCGGAGAGAAGGTCGGCGGCAACTCCGGCAACGTCATCGCGCGCTTCCCCGGCACGATCCCCGGCGCTGAGACGATCATGATGTCGGCGCACATGGACACGGTCGTTCCGGGCGAGGGAGTCAAGCCCATTGTCGAGGGCGACATCATCCGCACCGACGAGACGACCGTGCTCGGCGGCGACGACAAGTCTGGCTGCTCGGTTATCATCGAGACAATACGTTGTCTGCAAGAACAGAACGTCCCTTACGCGCCCATCGAAGCCATCTTCTCGATCTGTGAAGAGGTGGGACTGCTCGGCGCGAAGCACGTTGACGTGTCAAAGTTGAAATCGAAGTACGGTCTCGTCTTCGACTCTGACGATCCCGGCTTCCTCTTCACGAAGGGACCTTCGGCGAACCACATGGAGTTTAAAATCTTCGGTCTTGAATCGCACGCCGGGGTCGCGCCCGAAGAGGGCATCTCGGCGATCAAGATCGCGGCGGAGGCGATCAGCGCGATGAAACTCGGTCGCATAGACGAGGAGACGACCGCCAACATCGGCGTCATCGAAGGCGGCAAGGCGACGAACATCATCACGAACCTCGTCACGCTCAAGGGCGAAGCGCGCTCGCTCGACGACGCCAAGCTCGAAGCGCAGACCGCGCATATGGTCAAGTGCCTGGAAGACGCAGCCGGAAGGTACGAAGTGACGGTCGCAGGCGTCACGACACGGGGTCGCGTCGAAGCAAACGTCGCGCGCGAGTATTACGCGATGGACGTGCCCGAATCGTCGCGCGTCGTGCAGCTCGTCTATCAGGCAGCGGCGCGTTTGGGGCAGAAGGTCGAGGCGTGTTCTTCGGGCGGCGGCTGCGACGCCAACATTTTCAACAAGCGCGGCATCGAGTGCGCCAACTTCGGCACGGGGATGCGCGCCATCCACACCGTCAAGGAATGGCTCGACGTGAAAGACCTCTACGCCTCCGCCGAGATGACGCTCGAAATTCTGAAACTCAACGGCGAGCTGGCATCCAAAGGTTAGTAATTGAATCAACTCGCTGCCTGAACAGTTTTTAGGAGGCAGTCATGCGCCATCCCAAATCTCGCTATTTCGTTGTCGGAACTCTCGCGTGTATTGCACTCTTGATGAGTGTAGGTATTGCGTCCTCGTCCACACGGCGGAAGTTATCGCAGGGTGAGCAGGTGTCGGTCATTAAAGCCGTCGCGCCGACTTTCCCACCTGTCGCTCGTGCCGCATGGGTCAAAGGTGTCGTCGAAGTCGAAGTAACTATAGACAACGTAGGCACAGTTACGTCTGCTCATAGCACTTCAGGGCATCGGTTGTTGCGCGCGGCTGCTGAGACGGCGACGAAACAGTGGATGTTCGCGCCCGCGACAGAGTCGAAGATGGCACGCAAGGTCTCGCTTTCCTTTACCTTTACTATAATGCCGGAATGCACAAAGTATGCTGACCTGACTCCGATCTTTGTGCCTCCGTATCAAGTTGAAATTAGAGTTGAGCCGGCGCCAGTTACTTGCGATGATTGTGCTCACCAACCTGATCCTTGCAAACATGTTAAGCGATAGAATCGAACATCACGTGAGATGAAATTTGATACTCTGCTGAAATTCCAATCTCAACTCACGTACAGCGCAGAGTAAACGTGCCCGCAAACTCTCTCGAACGCCTGCTCGATGAACTTGACGAGTTGAAACGTCCCGCTGATGCGCGCGGGCGGGCGC
>JAVXVR010000422.1:0-4622 GCA_032230165.1 Acidobacteriota bacterium
GAAACTTTGCCGCGCTCCTATACGTTCCCAAAGGCAGGCACGCGACTGACCGATCTCCAAACCGCGCGCGGCGTATCGCAGATGCTCAAGTTTCAGAACACACTCTCAGGTAAGCTCGAAGAGTTTCGCACCCTTACGGAGGGCGCGGTGCGGATGTACGTCTGCGGTCCGACCGTCTGGAATCTCGCGCACGTCGGGAACTTTCGCACCTACATTTTCGCGGACGTGCTGCGCCGCTATCTGAAGTCCAAAGGCTTCAGCGTCACGCACGCGATGAATTTGACGGACGTGGACGACCGCATCATCAATCAAGCCCTGGAGCGTGGCGTCACCCTCGACGACTACACCGCGCCCTACATCGAAGCCTTCTGGCACGACTTTGATCTCATCGGCTGCGAGCGACCCGAAGTCGCGCCGCGCGCCACGCAGCACATCCCTGAGATGGTCTCGATCATCTCCAAGCTCTTATCGTCGGAGCACGCCTACGCTTCAGACGGCTCCATCTATTACCGCATCGCTTCGTTCCCCGATTACGGCAAGCTCTCGAAGATCAACTTCGCGGGCAACATCGCCGGCGCGAGCGAGCGCGTGGACACGGACAAGTACGACAAAGAGGATGCGCGCGACTTCGCGCTCTGGAAAGCGCCCGACGCAGAGAATGAACCCGTGTGGGAATCAGCAATCGGCGCGGGGCGACCGGGCTGGCACATCGAGTGCTCCGCCATGTCCATGAAGTATCTGGGCGAGACCTTCGACATACACTGCGGCGGCGTCGATCTCATCTTCCCGCACCACGAAAACGAGATCGCGCAATCGGAAGGCGCGACCCAGAAACAGTTCGTCAAGTACTGGCTGCACAGCGAGCACTTGAAGATCGACGGCGAGACGATGTCCAAATCGAAGGGCAACTATTTCACGTTGCGCGATCTCATCGAGCGCGGCTTTAGCCCTGCGGCGATCCGCTATGCCCTCTTGAGCGTGCCCTATCGCAAGCAGTTGAATTTCACCATCGAAGGCTTGCGCGGCACGGAGAAGACCGTCGCCGGACTCCAAGACTTCAACGCGCGTCTCGCGGAAGCGCGCACGGAAGCTGGCAGCAATCCCGCCATGCGCACTGCTGCTGCGCGCGCCCTCAAAGAGTTTGAGGCGGGACTCGACGACGATCTCAACACCTCGGTCGCCCTCGCCGCCATCCATAATTTGACGCGCGAGGTGAACACCGCGCTCAACTGCGAAGGCTTGCGCACAGACGATCAGCGCGACCTCGTCGAACTCATACGCCGCTTCGATTCCGTCCTCAACGTCTTCGGTCAGTCGCAGCGCGAGATGCTCGACACACAGATTCAAGCCCTCATAGACGAGCGGCAGGAAGCCCGACGCCGACGCGACTTCGCGCGCGCAGACCTCATCCGCAAACAGCTCACAGAGCGCGGCATCATCCTCGAAGACACCCGCGATGGCGTGCGCTGGAAGCGACGCTGACCGGCGCGCGTCGGTTGTGCGCCCGCGCGTTTGCTTGTATATTTCGCGCCAACTCAGCCTCACCGTTGTGATTTGCTCAGACGTTTATGGGTGATAGCCAGACCTCTTCGGCGTGTCTCTCGGTCGTCGTCCCCGCTTTTAACGAGGGGGCGACACTTGCCGCCACGGTCGAGCGCGTGCTCAACATCCCGCATCTCCTCGAAATCATCATCGTTGACGACGGCTCAACCGACGAGACTGTCGGCATTGCGCGCGCGTTAGCCGCCGCACACGCGCAGGTGCGCGCCGTGCGTCACGACGATAACCGTGGCAAGACCGCCGCGCTCAAGACCGGATTCGCACAGACCAAGGGAGCGATTGTGATCGTTCAGGACGCAGACCTTGAGTACGACCCGACAGAGATCGCCGAAGTCATCAAACCGATCCTCGATGGTCATGCAGACGTGGTCTATGGCTCGCGCTTCCTCGTGCGCAGAGCCACGCGCGTCCTCTACTTCTATCACTACCTCGCCAACAAGTTCCTCACCTTTCTCTCCAATACGCTAACGAATCTCAACATGACCGACGTAGAGACCGGCTACAAGGCGTTTCGTGGCGACATCATTCGCAACATGATCATCAGCTCCAGCGGGTTCGGGTTTGAGATCGAAGTCACGGCGAAGATCGCGAAGCTCGGTTGCGCCGTCTATGAAGTGCCGATCAGCTATTACGGTCGAACCTACGCGGAAGGGAAAAAGATCGGGACGACGGACGCGCTGGCGGCTCTCTGGTTCACGCTGCGCTTCAACCTGTTTTGCAGCCTCCGCTCGTCCTTCCGCCACGTCCCGCAAGCGCAAGCGAAACTCAAAGCGGTTGCGGCAGACTCCGTTGACTCTTAAGGTGAGAGAGCCATCAACGTTTTGAGAAGATGAGCATTGCCATGAGGTCTCTATGAGAGTCAGAACAGTGTTCGGCGTTCTCTTCCTCGCCGCGCTCATCCACGCCGCATCAAGCGCGACGCAGGCACAGGCGACCGCTCCAGCCGATGCCACACACACCTTGAGCGACGCGCAGAAGCAGTCGATCAAGCGCATCCAGACGGATGCCGCAAAACGTGCCGCGCCCGCTGCCCTACGCCTCGCCGGAATCGTGAGCAAGGTTTACGCGAACATGCTTGCCGACAAGCCCGACGAGAAGTTGCGCGCAAGCTTGAGCGCGCAGATGGAGAAAGCCACCTGGGCGGTGCTCTCGATTAAAGGTCAGTCCGTTTATGACATTCTTCGCATTCTCACGCCCGCGCAGCGTCAACTCGTCAGAACTGAAATGCAAAAGCCCGGCGCACCGTCGGACTTGTCGGAAGTTGTCACACACCTCTTCAAACTCGACGAGAAATAATCATGCACGCCAAGATCATTCTCTGCGCCTTACTCATTCTCGGAGTCGCCACCTTGTCGCAACCAATCTCTTCACAGACGCCTACGCAGAACAAACGCGACGCAACCGCGACGCAGCGCATCGTGATCGCCGCGAGCACCTTGCTCGACGGACGCGGGCGCGTGCTGCGCAACACGCGCATCGTCGTCGAGGGCTCGCGCATCGTCGCGATTGACCCGAAAGCCGCGCCCGTCACTTACGACCTGCGCGGGCTGACGGTGTTGCCGGGCTGGATTGACGCGCACGTTCACATCACGTGGAGCTTCGACAAGAACGGGAAGAATGCTGGCGCAGGAGAGACGACGCAGTATGCCGCTTACCAGTCGGCTGCGAACGCCTGGGCGACGCTCCTTGCGGGCTTCACGACGGTGCAGAGCGTCGGCTCGTCCACGGACGTTCCCCTACGCGATACAATCGCGAGCGGCGAACTTCCGGGTCCGCGCATTCTCACAGCCAATGAACCGATCTTCGGGCAGGGCGAGCGGACGGGCACGCCGGATGAGCTTCGCGCGTTCGTGCGTAAGCAAAGGCAAGCGGGCGCAGACCTCATCAAAATCTTCGCGTCGCAGAGCATACGTCAGGGCGGCGGGATGACGCTCTCGCAGGAACAGTTGAACGCGGCTTGCGACGAGGCGAAGAAGCAGGGACTTCGCACGCTCGTCCACGCTTACAAAGCGGCTGTGCGCGCCGCGACACTCGCGGGCTGCACGCAAGTAGAGCACGGCACGATGGCGACGGACGATGACTTGAAGTTGATGGCAGAGCGCGGCACGTATCTCGATCCGCAAGCCGGATTGGTCATCGAGAACTATCTGCTCAACCGTGAGCGATATCTCGGCACGCCCGGCTACACGGCGGAAGGCTTCGCGGCGATGGAGAAGGTGCTCGCGTTGAATCACGAGTTGGTGCGTCGCGCGTCGAAGATACCGGGCTTGAAGATCGTCTTCGGCACGGACGCCGTGGCGGGCGCGCACGGGCGCAACGCCGAAGAGTTCATAGACCGCGTGCGCGACTGCGGCGTTGACCCGATGACCGCGATGGTCTCCGCCAACTCGCTCGGCGCGCAGGCTCTCGGCATGTCGGATCAGATCGGAGCAATCGCGCCCGGACTTCAAGCCGACATCATCGCGCTCGACGGCGACCCGCTCAAAGACATCACCGCCGTCCGCCGCGTCGTCTTCGTCATGAAGGGCGGCATCGTTTACAAGAACTCGGCGCGCGGCGCGACACATTGATGCGCGTTGAGGTGGGTAATTGCTATGATGACAACGTGAGGTGAGCGTCCATGTCTGAACAACTAATCCAACGCGACGACGACATCCTCGGCGGCACTCCCGTCTTCGCCGGAACGCGCGTGCCCGTTCAAACACTCTTCGACTACTTAGAAGAAGGCGACACCCTCGACGAGTTCCTCGACGACTTCCCCGCCGTCACGCGAGATCACGCCGTCAAGGTTTTAGAGAAGATGAAAGAGGAATTTCTCGCGCGCGAATATGAGAGTGCTGCTTGATGAATGCGTGCCGCGCAAGCTGCGTCGTGAACTTCCAGAGCACGAAGTCCTCACCGTCACCGAGCGCGGATGGTCTGGCGTCAAAAACGGAAAGCTACTGGCTCTAGCCGAGTCAGAGTTTGATGTCTTCTTAACAGTTGATCAGAATCTGAAGTTTCAACAGAACCTTCAGGCTTTCAGCATCAGCATCATCCTGCTAATAGCAAAGAACAATCGT
>JAVXVR010000455.1:0-2905 GCA_032230165.1 Acidobacteriota bacterium
CCTCGACGTACTGACCGAGCTTGTAGAGCGCCCAGTCAATGTTCTCCTTCTTGCCTGTGAGGAAGAAGCGACCGGGGACGGCGTGAAACTTAGCGGCGTAGTCCTTAAGCAGCGGCGGCGTGTCAACCGTCGGGTCAACCGAGATCGAGATGATGTAGAGGTCTTTGCCGATCCGATCCTTGAACGCTTCCTGCACTTTCTCCAAGTTGCGATTCATGGGCGGGCACACAGAGGTGCACGTGCCGAAGAACGTGTTGATGATGACAACCTTGTCCTTCAGCAGATCGCTGTAGAAGCGCATCTTCTCGCCGTTCTGGTTGAGCAGTTCCACGTCCGAGAAATACTTTTGCGCCGCTGCCTGCGCATCGCTGTTAGTCGTCGTCGCCGCGCCCTGCGCGCGCACGGCGCACGGCAGCAACACGGCGCAGCACAGCGCCACCAGCAGAAGTCGCAAGCCGCGCGATGGGTACGCGCTCGTGTATGACACGTTTGTTGAAAGGGGAATGGTTCTCATCGTTTCAGTCTCTGCTGGCTAGTTCGGAGTCGTCGGCGTCGCGGGCGGACTCTTCACACCTTGATAGATCAGGTGCGGCATTTTATTCAGCGCGATGCCGAGCGAGGGACAGTGGAAGAAGACATAGTAAGCGCCTTCTTGCGGCGGTGTGAAGCTGACCTCGTAAACGCCTTCGCCGAGCGAGCGCGCCCACTCTCTCTGCTGCCAGATGCCGGGCGCGAGGAAGACGAGCACACCCATGTCACGCAGATCGGCGCGCGGCTTGCCCGTCTCCGTATCCGTCACCTTGAAGCGATACTGCACGAGCTGTTTGACGGGCAGCGTCCTCTCCTTCGACAGCGGCTCGACACGGATGGCGAGCTGCCGCTGCTTCTGTACAGCGGGATTCTCCGCCACCGCCAACTCGAAGCAATTATAGATGCGCGGCTGGTCGAGTAGGAACGCCACGTCGTAGCTTCCCTGTCCGGTCAAACGCACGTTCGTCTGATAGACGCCCGGCGCGGCTTCGTGCAGGCTTGCGTCCCAGACGAGCAGCGCGCGCGGGTCGCGCCTGTAGTTCTGGAAGCTGCCCATCGGCGCAGCCATGCCCTCTTGATAATAGTAGATCATCTGGTCTGCCGGGTTGGCGACGAGGACTGACGAACCTTCGGGCGCGGCGACGAGCGAGTCAGCCGCGGCGGGCGCGGACGGCGAGAGTTGCGGGGCTTTCTGCCCGCCGGGGAAACGGTTGACCGACTGCTCGATGGCGGCTCGTCCGATCTGTGTCAGGTTGATCATCGTCACCTGCTCCTCGCCGAGCGAGCGCACGTAGGCGAAGGTCTTGGTGAAGGTGATCTGATCGGGCGACTTGCCGACAGGAACTGTGTGCAGCAGCCGGTTGGTCGCGGCGTCGAAGATTTGTACGACCGACTCCTTGCGGTTGACGACAAAGCCGTAGCGGCTCGAAGGCTCGAAGCGGAGCGCGGACGCGCCCGACTTGGTCGCGATGCGCGAGACGATCAACTGACGATCCGAGCTGACGGCGACAACCGAGCCGTCTGTCTCGTGGACGACGTAAGCCGCGCGCGACGCCGTCGAATAGGAGACGCCGACCGGCGACGCGCCTGTCGTGAGGTCTTTGAGCTTAGCGAGCCGCGCTACAGAGATGATCGAGAGCGTGCCCCCCTGCTGGTTGGTGACGAAGGCATAGCGGTCGTCGTCTGTGAAAGCGATCTCGTGATGCCCTGCGCCAGTCGGGATTTGGGCGGCGACCTTGAGGGTCGCGGTGTCGATGACGGCGACGCCGCTCGGCTGCGCGGCGTTTGCGCCGTCGGTTCCGACCCACAGGTACTTGCCGTCGCGCTGGAGGCGGACGCGCAGGGGGCGCACGCCTGTGTCGATGTTGGTCGTGACCTTCCACGTCGAAGTATCGACGACTGCGACTTGATTGATGTCGGGCATCGAGACGTAGAGCCGCTTGAGGTCGGGGCTGAGCGCCCAGTCTTCGCCCACGCTCTTGAGGAAGACGAGCGTGATGAGCTTACTGCCGCCGAAGCCTCCGAGCGGATCGATGACGGAGATGTTCGCCTCCTGATTGAGCGCGAGGACGTAGTAAGAGTTGAGATCGAGTTCGGGGCGCGCGCTCAAGGAAGACTGCATGAACGATTGAATCTTCTCGCGGCAGGTCTTGAGATCGGTCGCCGCATTCGCCTCCTTCCGATCAAACCAGGCGGCGGGTCGCAAATTGGTCACGGGGTTGCGCGTCGCCGCGTCCGTCACCTTGAAGGTGACGACCGCGTCGGTGTCTTCCATGAGCGCATTCCCCTTGGCGTGCGGTTCGACGTTCAGCTCAACGTCTATCCCCTCGCGCGTGAACTTCTGCGGGAACACAACGGTCTTCGCCGCGGCGGGCGTTGGGGAGACGGCAACTGCCGGGGGGCGCGGCTCGGTCGTCTGTTGCGCGGCGAGTGGCGACGACGCGAGACAGAGCATGGCGAGCGCCGATAGAAATCTCGCGCTTGCCAGATACATCGCAGGCTGCTTCATGTGAGACCTCGTCTGTGAAAGGCGCGTGCGGCGGAGAGCTTCCCTGTTCAGCGTGTGACGGCGGGACTGAGCCTCTAAGGCTCATCCATCTTCTTCATCGAAGGTTCATCCGGGGCACGCGTGGCTCGGGCGCGAGAGTAAATCCCCGCGCCACAAGAGCGCAAGCCCGTGCGTTGAATTTTGCGGGCGCGGGCTGACTTGTGATCAGCCCGCGCCCGTGGTCTCGCCAGCCGCGCTAGCGTTGCGGCGGCGGTGGGTCGTCCGTCGTGGCGATGCAAGGCTCGCACGTCGGCGGCGGGGGCGGCGCGTCGGGTCTGCCGCCGCCGACGCGGAAGAGTCCCCACATCCCACCGTCGAACTGGAACG
>JAVXVR010000482.1:0-12394 GCA_032230165.1 Acidobacteriota bacterium
TGAAGTGAGTTACCGATCTGTCGTCAACATAGGATTGTAAATTCTGCTGGCAAGCCATGGAGTCTTCGGCATGACCGAGCAATCTGAGACACAAACTCCCGCCGCTGAGCTGAAACAGTCCTACGCCGCCATCATCACACGCACGGGGCGGTTTCTGGTAACTACCATCACGCTGCTCACCATCCTCGTCCTCATCGTTGAGTTACAGTTGCATGAGAACAGACAGCACCATAAGTCTCTAGAGAAGCAAAAGAGAGTCGCCCAGAAAGAGCTGAGACCCACCTGGCGCGAAGTGAACCTCAAACACTCCAGCATCGGTTTACTACTAAATAGTCTGCGCAAGAAGGGTAGCCTGCGCGAGAACAAGGCTGGTTGCCAAGGCAAAAACGAGGAGGAAGAGTATCCGGAGCCGACGTATGACGAGCAGTACTCTCCTCCATCTGTGGGTGCGGTCAAATATCCCTACGAATTTTTATGCGGCAAGCTCGAACAGGCGCGTGCGCCCATCGCTGCTGCAACCGACCGCGTGAAACTGGAGGAGTTGAAGGTTCGACAGGCGGGGGTCAAAAGCGCGACAAGCGCGCTTGAGGATCGGCGCACTGATGAGACTAAGAAGAAATCTCCACGCCCGCTCACAGGTGCGAGCCCGACTGTGCCTCAGACCTCGCGCGCCTCTGAGAATGATCGTGTGAAGGTTGAGGACGAGCGTGATTCAAAGCTGATCGGGTATCTGGACGATGCCCTCGCGCGGCTCAGCGATTACGACCGGGCGCTCGACAAGTACTACTGGCTGGCGCAGGAACAGGTCGCTGCCTCCGAGGAGCTGAAGAAGCTCGATTCCGAGAAGCCTGCGTTCAAGACCCCACTCGGCGAATTTAATGTGCAGCCCGCGCTCGCGCTCCTAGGTCTGACGTTCGCCGCCATGATGAGCTACATTGTTTACATCTCGTTCATCCGAAGGGCTGGCTCCTACGTCGTGAGCTATAGTGCTGCGCGGAGCACGAGCGATCTTCCCATCGCTGCCGAAGGCGCGCCATTCTGGCTGTTCAGTACTATGCCCGAACTTCAGGGCGCTCTCAAATGGCCGGGTGGCAGACATTGGGCAGCATTTTTAAGTGTGACCTTTCACGCGATCTGGGTACTCGCGTCGGCGTGGCTCGTCTGGCAGTGCCTCATCAAATGGAAGTCAACCAAGTTGATTCTCTTCGGCTATGGACCCGTGTGGAGATTGCTTCTGGTAAGCTGCTTCGCGCTCGTCTTGGGGCTTTGCGTTTTGAACTTCTCCCCGCCCAAGGCGCGCAGCCAGCTCGCGGCGCTTGGGATTAGCGGAGGTGCGGGCACGGGAGTGTTAGTAGGTCGTCGCACTTTCCTAGTCGCTGCCCTTGCCATCCTCGCTGTGTCGGCTGTTGTCGGCAGTCCCCTCCTGCTGCACGGCAGGAGGAGGCGATACGGTCTCGCGGCGAACCCGCTCATAGAGGAATTCCCCAAGGAGCAATGGATCGTACACGCGGACACGCTGGCAGTTCACCACGAAAAGGTCTGCGCCAAGCACCTACCGTCAAAGAAGAACAGTGGTGAACATCTCGATATCAAGGCTGCCGGAAGTTTGCTGGCGGCAATAAAGGCACATTATGAGGAGAGACACCCACACAGAGTCACCGCTTTTTACTTACACTACGATTGCCAAGTGAATATCCTGGAACACCTCGCTCGGAGCGTCGTTAAGGGACTCCCGCAAGCTTACTGCAAACTTGAAGGAGATGGGCGTCGCGACGCAAAAAAGGCGGTCGAACGCGCGGCGCACCTGCTCTCGGCGGCTATCGAGCTAAGCCCGCGCAACTACCGCCTCTATGATAAACTCACCGGGCTCTACGGGTACTTGTGCGAGTATGACCGCATCCACGTCTTACTGAACAACGCCAAGCAGAAGATCGAGAGTGAGCTTGCTGCACTCCCTGACGGGTCGCACGATCACAAGGTAAGGAAAGAACGCAAGCGTTTGAAGCGAGCCCGCGATGAGTTCCAGAAACGAATCGATCAAGCCATGCTTAATGCACGAAGAAGCAGTCAGTGAAGTCGTCGGGCGAATGTGTCAAGTCCTCCGCGGCGCACGGTTTTGTTGATGCTTTGTCGATTAAGGGTCGGCTATGTCTCCGGGAGACTATCACCCCAAAAGGCGGTGCCAAGCCGGGTTCGACTCCCGGTCCGACCATCAACTTAACGCACGGTGATCCGAGCGGCGAGCGCCGCACCGCGACTGCGCCACGCGGTCGGGTCCGAATTTCATCCCAAATTCTGGAAGAGCACACACTAGAGGAGTCAGAATATGTTTGAGTCAATCCGTCCAGTTCAACGTGCATTGAGCACAGCAACTATCGCAGTGCTCATGCTAGCGTATCTGTCTCCGAGCGGCGGGGCAGCGTCGGGACAGACGCGCAACGTCGCGCCGCCCGCGCAGGAGCAACAAGGTCAGCCGCGCGCGTCGAACCCGCTGCGCCTGCTCCAGTGGCGCAACATCGGGCCAGCACGTGGCGGACGCTCGACGGCGGTCGCGGGCGTCGCCTCGCAACCGATGGTCTATTACTTCGGCGCGACGGGCGGCGGCGTGTGGAAGACGACCGACGGCGGCGTGAACTGGGAGCCGATCAGCGACAACTTCTTCACGACGGGTTCGGTCGGCGCGATTGGCGTCGCGGAATCTGATCCGAACGTGGTCTATGTCGGCATGGGCGAGTCGCCGATACGCGGCAACGTCTCGCACGGTGACGGCGTGTATAAATCAATGGACGCCGGAAGAACGTGGAAGAAGGTTGGACTAGAAGACACGCGGCAGATTTCGCGAGTGCGTGTGAACCCGCGCAACCCCGACCTCGTTTACGTCGCGGCGCAGGGACACGTCTGGGCAGGGAACGAGCAGCGCGGCGTCTTCCGCTCGAAAGACGGCGGGAAGACCTGGGAGAAGGTGCTCTACCGGGGGAATCTGGCGGGCGCGTGCGATCTCGTGATGGACCCGACGAACCCGAACGTGCTCTACGCGGGGCTGTGGGAAGCTTACCGCAAGCCTTGGACTTTGGAGTCGGGCGGGGCGACGAGCGGCATCTTCAAGACGACGGACGGTGGCGACACGTGGACTGAGTTGACGCGCAACGCGGGACTGCCGCGCGGAACCATCGGCATCAGCGGCATCGCCGTCTCGCCTGCAAATCCCGACCGCCTGTGGGCAATCGTCGAAGCAGAGGACGGCGGCGTCTTCCGGTCGGATAACGGCGGGCGCACGTGGCAGAAGACGAACGAGCAGCGCAACCTACGCCAGCGCGCGTGGTACTACACGCGCATCTACGCCGACCCGCAGAACGCCGACACGGTTTATGTCCTCAACACGGGCTTCTACAAGTCGAACGACGGCGGGCGCACGTTCACCGGCATCGGTGTGCCGCACGGCGACAACCACGATCTCTGGATCGCGCCAAACGACGCGAACCGCATGATCGAGTCGAACGACGGCGGCGCGAACGTCTCGTTCAACGGCGGCAGAACGTGGACGGAGCAGGATCAGGCGACGGCGCAGTTCTACCGCGTCGCGGTGGATAATGATTTTCCGTATCACATCTACGGCGCGCAGCAGGATAACTCGACGGTAAAGATCGCCTCGCGCACGACAGACTTTGGCATCACCGAGCGCGACTGGTACGACGTGGGCGGTGGCGAGTCGGGCTGGATACAGCCTTCGCCGAAAGATTCCGACATCATCTATGCAGGTTCATACGGCGGGCTCATCACGCGCTACAACCATCACAACGGGCAGCTTCGCGAGGTAACGCCCTACCCCGACAACCCGATGGGCGCGGGCGCGGATGTGCAGAAATATCGCTTCCAGTGGAATTTCCCCATCGTCACTTCGCCGCACGACAGAGACGCGCTCTACGCGGCGGCGCAAGTTCTTTTCAAATCGACGGACGAGGGGCAGAGCTGGAAAGTCATTAGCGGCGATCTCACACGCAACGATAAGTCGAAGCAAGGCTCTTCAGGTGGCCCCATCACGAAAGACAACACGACTATCGAATACTACGACACGATCTTCACCGTGATGGAGTCGCCCGTGAAGGCGGGCACGATCTGGACGGGTTCTGATGATGGCTTGGTTTACGTTACGCAGGACGGCGGCGGGCACTGGGACAACGTCACGCCCAAAGACATCCCCGAATGGATTCAGATCAACTCGATTGACGCCTCGGCGTTCGACGCGGGCACGGCATACGTCGCCGCAACGATGTACAAGTTCGACGACTACAAGCCGTATCTCTACAAGACGAGCGACTATGGCAAGTCGTGGAAGAAAATCACTACAGGAATCCCCGACAACGCTTTCACGCGCGTCATCCGCGAAGACCCGAACAAGCGTGGTCTCTTGTACGCGGGGACGGAGACAGGCATGTATGTCTCTTTCAATGACGGCGAGTCGTGGCAGTCGCTTCAGTTGAACCTGCCGGTCGTTCCCATCACAGACCTCGTCATACACAAAGGCGAGAAGGATTTGATCGCCGCGACGCAGGGTCGCTCCTTCTACATCCTCGACGACCTGCCGCTCCTGCACCAGATCATGGACGCGGGCGGTACGCTCGCAAATCTTCCAGACGCGAAGCTCTTCAAACCCGAAGACACTTACCGCATGGACGGCGGCGGCGGACCGCTCCCGCCCGGCGCGCCACTCGGCGCGAACCCGCCCAGCGGCGCGGTCATCTATTACTACCTGAAGGCGCGACCGACCACGGATGTGGTGCTCGAATTTCTTGATGCCTCTGGCAAGTCGATTCAGAAGTACACAGCCGCCGCGCCGAAGCCCACGCCGACTCCTGCGCCCGGCACAGCGCAGGTGCAACGTCCGCCCGAACAACCCGCTGCACCTTCAGGCGAAGAGTCGGAACAGTTCGCCTTCGGTCGCGGCGGCGGAGGCGCTCGCGTCACAACCACGCCCGGCTTAAATCGTTTCATCTGGAACATGCGCTACGCAGATGCCGCCACGTTCCCCGGCTTGATCATGTGGGCGGCGGGCACGCAAGGTCCGCGCATCGTGCCGGGCACTTACACTGTGCGACTCACCGCGAACGGTCAGGCGCAGACGCAAACCTTCGAGGTGAAGAGAGACCCGCGCGAGGCGACCGCGCCCGCCGACTTCGCCAAGCAGCTCGATCTCCTGCTCAAGATTCGCGACAAAGTCTCCGAGACACACAACGCGATCATACAGATTCGACAGGTGCGCACGCAGCTCGACGATTTGCAGAAGCGCGTGCAGGGGCAACCCGGCGCGCAGAAGATCGCGGACGCGGCGAAGAGCCTGAACGCGAAGATGACGGCGATTGAGGAGGAGCTATACCAGACGAAGAACCAGAGCAGTCAAGACCCGCTCAACTTCCCGATTCGTCTGAACAACAAACTCGCCGCGCTTGGCGGCACGGTCGGCGGCTCCGACGACGCGCCGACCGAGCAGGCTTACGCCATCTACGAAGACCTCACGGGGAAGATCAACGCGCAGCTACAGAAACTCGATCAGTTGATGAAGACCGATCTGCCCGCGTTCAATAAACTCGTGCACGACGCGGACATCCCGGCGGTCGTCGTTAAACCGCCGACGCCTCCGGGCGGCGGTCAGTGACAGCTTCAACTCGAAAAGGCTACGGGAGAAGATTCACCACCGCAGACACAGAGGACACAGAGATCGCACGGAGGCTTGTAAGAGGTTACGCTTGATCCTTTCTCTGTGCCCCTCCGTGTTCTCTGTGTCTCTGTAGTGAATGATCCTCGCCGTGCACTCAAGGAAATCAACAGGACGCGCCGAAGAATGCCCACTCCCGACATCTTCATCTTCAGCCCTGAAGTTGAAGAGGCTCTGCGCGCGCGTCGCCCCATCGTCGCGCTCGAATCGACCGTTATCGCGCACGGTCTGCCGCGCCCGCAGAACATCGAGACCGCGCGCCGCCTCGAACAGATCGTGCGCGCAGAGGGCGCAACCCCTGCGACTATCGCCATCGTCGGCGGCAAATTGTGCGTAGGCTTGAACGACGCTCAGCTCGAACTCATCGCCAGCAGTCAGTCCATCCATAAACTGAGCACGCGCGATCTCCCCGTCGCCGTCGCGCGTGGGTGGGACGGCGCGACGACCGTCGCCTCGACCACGTTCATCGCCGCGCGCGCGGGTCTCTCCGTCTTCGCCACGGGCGGCATCGGCGGCGTGCATCGCGGCGCGTTGCCTGACGTGTCGGCAGACTTGCCCGAACTCGCGCGCACGAGCCTCGCCATCGTCGTCTGCTCCGGCGCGAAGAGCGTCCTCGATCTCCCCGCCACGCGCGAGTGGTTGGAGACGCACGGCGTGACGGTCGTCGGCTACGGCTGCGACGAGATGCCTGCCTTCTACGCGCGCACGTCGGGTCTGAGCGTGGACGTGCGCTGCGATTCGCCGGAAGAAGTTTGTGATATTGCGCGTGCGCGTCGCGAACTCAGCATGGAGGGCGCGCTCGTCGTCACAGTCCCCGTCCCCGTCGAGAGCGAGATCGGGTCGGATGTTTTGCAACGGGTTCTGGATGAAGCGCTCGACGAAGCGGAGCGACAAAGGATCGGCGGGCGAGAGTTGACGCCGTTCCTGCTCGCGCGCATGGCTCGGCGAAGCGGCGGCGCGACGCTCAAAGCGAACCTCGCGCTACTCGAATCGAACGCGCGCGTCGCAGCACGCATCGCGGTGGCGTTGAGCGCAGAGGAAGGGCATCAGTCGTGACGAGTGAAGACAAACAGAGGGCGCGAAAGATCATCAGCCGCCTCAAAAAGGCTTATCCAAACGCGCGCTGCTCTCTGAATTTCTCGAACCCTCTGGAGCTGCTCGTCGCGACGATCCTCTCGGCGCAGTGTACGGACGAGCGCGTGAACCTCGTGACGGCTGAGCTGTTCAGGAAGTACAAACGAGCAGAGGATTACACGAGCGTCGCGCAGGAAGAGCTTGAGCGTGACATACGCTCGACGGGATTTTTCCGCAACAAGGCAAAGGCGATTAAGGGCGCGTGCAAGTTGATCGCGGAGCGGTACGGCGGGCGCGTGCCTGAAACGATGGAAGAACTACTAGAGCTGCCCGGCGTCGCGCGCAAGACCGCAAACGTCGTCCTCGGCAACGCCTTTAACGTCGCGTCTGGCGTCGTCGTGGATACGCACGTCTCGCGGCTCTCGCAAAGGCTGAAGCTCACAGAACAAGAGCAGCCCGAAAAGATCGAGCGCGATCTCTGCGAACTCATCCCGCGCGCAGCGTGGATCGACTTCTCGCACTTGCTCATCGCACACGGTCGCGCCGTCTGCAAGGCGCGCACGCCGCTCTGCGCGGAATGTTTTCTCTTAGAACTCTGCCCGACGGGGAAAGAAGTCATGAGGACTGAATACTGAGTAATGAGCGAAAGACAATTGCTTTTAACTCAGTCCTCAGTCTTTCCTTATTCGTCTTCGATCCAGTCTTTCGTCATGTCGCACCAGAGAGCGAGACCGCGCCAGTCGCGGAAGCGCGCGTAGTGTCGGGCGATCTTACGGTCTGCGGCGGCGCGACCCTTGTTGTGGATGCGCGCGAAGGTCGAGCGCACCCATGAATCGAGCGCGAGCACGTCGTAGCGACCGACGAGCTTGAGCAGATTCTCCGCCGCGTAGTCGCCGACGCCTTTGACGCGCTTCATCGCGCGCTTGAGTTCGTCGGTCGGCAAGTCGCTCGCGAGCCAGCTTTCCACGTCCAACTCGCCCGAAGCGACGCGCTCTGCGAGCTCTTTGAAGTAGGGCGCGCGGTAGCCGGAGCGCATTTCGTCGCGGAAAAAATTGGCGGGAGCTTCAGCCATCGCGGCGGGTGTGGGGAAAGAGTGTCCGCCGCCGCGCGCGGGACGACCGAGGTTGCTAACGAGGCGCGCGACCATCGTTTTGGTGAGCGACCAGGAGCAGTTGGTCGTCGCGAGCGACTTCACCAAGTCCTCAAAGACCGTAGGCGCGCGCAACAGACGCCCCGCGCCCGCACGCGCGACCCACGCGAAGGCTGGCTCACGTTCGAGCGCGGCGTAAAACGGATCGAGCGCGTCGTCGAGCCTGAGCATGTGGCGCACGTCGCGCTTAATCTTGTCAACCGCAGCAGCCGACAAGTCGCCTTCGACGCTCACGCGCAAGCCCTGCTTCGCGCCCCTGATCTCGACCGCGATGGGTTTCCGCGTCGCGCCGAGATCGACGACGCGCGAGAGAACGGAGAACTTGTCGTCGATCTTGAACGGCAGTAGCTCGCTCCAGCCATGGCTGATCGCTGTGCGTTTGAAGTTGAAGTCGCTTGGCGTTTTGATCCTGATTTCCATTGTGTCGGTGTTCTGCCCGGCTGTCGTCGCAAAAACAGTAGGCGTGATGTTAACAAATGCGAGACATATGATGTAGTGCCCCTGACACATTACGTGCCCTGTAAATTGGCGCACGTTAGTCACAAATAATCCGATTGCAAGAGTGGCTGCGGAGTTTGGAAACGAACCAAAATCTCCGGTTCCAAAGACCGGCATCCTGCCTACTTGGACGACTCCGCAAACGGATCGCGGCGGAAGGAATCGAACCTTCGTCAATCGCTTATCGAGCGAACGCTCTGCCGTTGAGCCACGCCGCGCGCAAGGTAGTCCGGGTCGGATTCGAACCGACGATCCCCCGCTTAAAAGGCGGATGCTTTGAGCCGCTTAGCTACCGGACTAGGGTGTTTGGCTCCGGCGGGAGGACTCGAACCTCCGGTGACTCGATTAACAATCGAGCGCCTTACCAGCTTGGCGACGCCGGAAAATATTGATTGCGGCGGCGAGAGTCGAACTCGCATCCTCTCGTTTACGAGACGAGTGCTCTAAGCCGATTTGAGCTGCGCCGCAAAAGAAGCACTCAGCATTCAGCCATCAGCAGTCAGCCAAGCCTTCGTTCTTCATGTTGCCCGATTAACAGCTAATCATCGCCTGAGCCTTGAGTAAATTGGCTGAGTGCTGAATGCTGAGTGCTGAATGCTCATTGATGGATCGGGTGAGATTCGAACTCACATCTAACAGTTTGCAAGACTGTCGCTATTGCCGATTAAGCTACCGACCCGTAGAAGAGAAGTCGCGGAGGCGGGACTCGAACCCGCGCGCTCACGTTTATGAGACGTGTGCTCTGCCTGACTGAGCTACTCCGCATGAAAATTTGGTCGGGGCGCGAGACCCAACGCCAGCAAAGTCTCTCGCTCCACGATCACGCGCGGTCACCACCACGTCGCGCGCGACGAGCCTGACGCCCCGATAAAGTTGATCGCCGGTGAAGGATTCGAACCTTCGACTTCCTGTTTGTAAGACAGGCACTCTGACCGGGCTGAGTTAACCGGCGGGTTAATAAATGGTCGGTGTTGGAAGCGCGCCAACCTCTCGACGTTTTCAGCGTCGCGCTAATCTCTCTCAGCTAACCGACCAAATATTAAAGAGTCGCGTTGTGAGAATTTGTAGGGGCAGGGCTCGTCCCTGCCCCTACAATTATCGCGCACGTTGAGCGGTGCGAAGGACGTTAAGCACTCTTCAACTTGTTCGTCAAAGAGCTTTCGCCGTCCCACGCGGAGATGTACTTTCTCCATTCGGGACGCGCCTCTGCGTAGTGGCAGAGCAGGATGTGTTCGAGTTGCGTGCTGAGAGCGGTCTGCGACGTGAGCAGGGGCATACGCGCCTCTTCGGGCGTGCGGTTGCCCTTGCGCTGGTTACACGCGAGGCACGCCGTCACCACGTTGATCGCCGTGCCGCCTCCGCCGCGCGAGCGCGGGAGGATGTGATCGAGCGTCAGTTCCACGGGGTTCTTGCGCTCGCCGCAGTACTGGCAGCGAAACCCGTCGCGTATGTAAATCCGCACGCGCTTCGAGCCGGTCGCCTCGCGGCGTCGGCGGACGTTGATGTAGGTGCGCCGGCGCAAGACCGAGGGCACGGGGTATTCTTCGCGCGGCGTGCGCAGCACACGGTCGCCGTCCCACTCCTCGACCGTTACGGAATTTTTGAACAGCATCACAATCGCGCGCGCCACGCCGACCGTGCCGAGCGGCTCGTAAGTCTGGTTGAGCAAGAGAACGCGACCATTGAGAGACATCGTGTGTTGACCTCCTTTCGTCTGTGTTGCCTTTCGCCTTGAAGCGAGAAGGGAAGTGCGAGCGGTGGTGAGGATGCGCCGCGTGGCGCGGCGTCCGCTCGCAAGGTTAAAAGATCAGTCGAGGAAGACGACCGTGGATGCGCCCGCTGCCTCGCCCTCTGTGTTCATGAGGACGCGGTGCCAATCCGCGAGCACGACCGTCTTGTGATCCGCGTGCCACACGCGACCGCGCACGTAAACCTCCGCGCCGCGTCGCATCATGCGCCAGCCCCAGCCAGCCGCCGCAGGGGTGTTGTTGAGAAGTCTTCTGTACTCCTCTTCGGTCACTCCTGCGGGGCGGCGGTTGGAGACGTAGACGGTCTCGCCGCCTCTGCGGTGTAGCTCCTCGCACATGTGCGGTTTGCTGCCGCGACCGCGACTGATCGGTTCGTTCTTAAAAATCATCCGAGGATCGACCTCGAATCCTTCGGGCGCGGGGATGAAAAACCATTCGCCCTGTCGCACGAAGACCTCGTTGCGGCGGCGCAGACGGTTCTTCACGCGACGGATGCGACGCTGGAAACGCGCGCGCACCTCGCCGGGTTGCAGAGCCTCCATCGCCCCGCGAACGCTCGCGACGGATGCACCGGGAACGGCGCAGACGAACCAGTGGCGCTCGTCGTGACCGCAGAGAAACTTCTGCTTGCTGCTCGCGCGGCGCGCCATGAGCAGCAGGTGACGCGCTTCGGGTCTGAGGTCAACCACTTCGTAGCTGACCTCGTCGCCGGGTGCGACTTTGATGTCGTAATACTCGCCGCGTGCATCCGCGCGAATGTCTATGCCGGAGCGGCTGTTCCAGCGTCCGCTGGCTTCAGCGACGCGCACGCGCGCGCCTATGCGTCCGAACATCTTCTCTAACAGTTCGGTGTCCATACTTTTTCCTTCTCTCTAAAAAGCCCCTTCGGCGGGGGCGTGACTGTTGCCGTGCGCGGTCGCAGTCAGGACGAGAAGGAGAGAGTTCGAGCAACTCCCATTCGACCCATAAGTGACCGCGCCCCTACGTCTCGCCCGACCCTTGCGCCGGGGCAACGCGCCGTTGGTTCTGATCGTTGATGGACGGCATTCTTTCGACCTCCTCTGATTCGGATGTTTAAGAGTTGGCGACGCGCGTTGCATCGCCGTGAAAAGAGCACGCGGTCGGAGTCGAACCGACGATTGCAGGGTTTGCAGCCCTGTGCCTTTGCCACTTGGCTACGCGTGCGCGCGTGAATGGAAGCGACCGGCGGGACTCGAACCCGCAGCATCGAGTTTGGAAGACTCGCACTCTTGCCGTTTGAGTTTCGGTCGCGTGTGAAATTAAAAGGGCGGTGCAGGACTTGAACCCGCAGCCTCCACGTTCGAAGCGTGGCGCTCTCATCCATTGAGCTAACCGCCCGTGCGTTTGTGTTTGGTGCATCGTCTGAGATTCGAACTCAGGTCTCGGCGCTGGCAACGCCGCGTCTTCAACCGGGCTGGACCAACGATGCACAGTGAAACGGATCGGAGTGAGAGGATTCGAACCTCCGTCGTCTTGACCCCAAATCAAGTGCCTGAAGCCGCTAGGCTACACTCCGTCGAAACTGCGGATGCCTTCGCAGGGATTCGAACCCTGACCTGACTGGTTAAGAGCCAGCCGCTCTGCGCGTTTGAGCTACGAAGGCGCGCGAAACGGAACGGACGAGACTCGAACTCGCATCAACTGGATCGACAATCCAGTGCTTCACCTCTCAGCCACCGTTCCCGAAAAAAGTTTTGACGGCGCGTGCCGGATTTGAACCGACGCTCTCCTGCTTGAGACGCAGGCGGCTTCGACCTGACTTGCCTAACGCGCCAAGTGTTGAGGTGGATCGAAGGGGCTTGAACCCTCAACCTCCGCGTCCACGGCGCGGCGCTCTCCCCGGTTTAAGCTACGATCCACGTAAAAGATTTTTGACGGGGCGTGTGGGATTCGAACCCACGCGTCTCTTGATTGAAGGTCAAGCGGCTTAGACCTGACTTGCCAAACGCCCCGTGTGAAGTTTGAGCGGATGCGCGTGGAAAGATTCGAACTTTCAACCTACAGGGTTTGAGCCTGTCGCCTCTGCCAAAGTTGGGCTACACGCGCGCGAAGTGCGGGAGGTGGGAGTCGAACCCACAAGTAACCGATTTTTAAGAACGGCGTGTCTGCCAGTTGCACCACTCCCGCGCGAACTAAAGTACCGACGGAGGGAGTCGAACCCACACTGACTAGTTCCTAAGACTAGTGCCT
>JAVXVR010000517.1:0-4334 GCA_032230165.1 Acidobacteriota bacterium
CCGACGGCGCGAGCGAAGGCTTGAAGATGGCGCGCCAGGAAAGGTACGACCTCTATCTCCTCGATAGCCGCTTCGCGGACGGCACGGGCAAGGAGTTGTGCGAGCAGTTACGCGAGTTAGACCCCGATGCACCGATCGTCTTCTACTCCGGCGAGACCCCGCAGCGACTCAAAGAGTCTATGGAGTGCGGGGCGCAAGGCTACGTCATGAAGCCGGAGTTCGACGCGCTGCCGAAGGTTATCGAACAGGCGCTCGGCGCCGCCTAGAACGAAAAACAGCCGCCGAGTATGGCGACTGTCATTGCGTCGAAACTGTTGGCGTCCCGTACGGGATTCGAACCCGTGTCGCCGCCGTGAAAGGGCGGTGTCCTAGGCCCCTAGACGAACGGGACGCGAAATCGCTTAATCAACGATTTGGTTACGTTACCGTAGCGTCTTCGCGGCTGTCAAACGACGCGTCCCGAAGCCGACAACGTATTTTGTCGCCCGCGGATCATTAGATTTAAGGCTCACGCCGCAGACCGGGTCAGAAGTCTGCGGCGTGAGCCTTGCTCTTAGCTCTTCACTCGACCGGGCGGCACGCAGCCCGATCTTTCGCTAACGCGCGCGCGTCGCTCAGCTATTTCGTCGCGTTCGCCGCCGCGCCCTCGCGCGTGCGCCCTGCGTTCTGCTGGTCGAGCCAGGTCTTGAGCGGGGCGAAGTAGTCTATGATCGCGGTGGCGTCCATCTTGTCCTCGCCCGTCAGAGCCTTGAGCGCTTCGGGCCAGGGCTTGCTCTTGCCCATCGCGAGCATCTGCTTGAGGCGCGCGCCGACCTCTTTGTTGTTATAGACCGAGCAGCGGTGCAGGGGTCCCGTGTAGCCCGCCTGCTTGCACATCGCGCGGTGGAACTGGAACTGGAGGATGTCTGCGAGGAAGTAGCGCGCGTAAGGGACGTTTGCCGCGACGTGATATTTCGCGCCCGCGTCGAAATCCGTTTCGCTGCGCGGTGCTGGCGGCGCGATGCCCTGATACTTCAGACGCAAATCCCACCAAGCCTGATTGTACTGCGCGGGCGTCACCTCGCCGGAGAAGACTTTCCAGCGCCACTGATCGACCAAGTAGCCGAACGGCAGAAACGCGACCTTCTCCAAAGCCTTCTTCAACAGTAAGCCGATGTCTGCTTTCTCGTCGGGCACGTTGCTGATCAAGTTGATCTGCTTCAAGTATTCGGGCGTCACCGACAGGGCAATCGTGTCGCCGATGGCTTCGTGGAAGCCGTCGTTGGCACTGTCTTGAAAGAGGAAGGGCTGCGGCGCGTAAGCCATCTGGTAGTAGTTGTGGCCCAGCTCGTGGTGGATCGTGCGGAAGTCCTCGTCGTTGATGCTGATGCACATCTTCAGGCGCACGTCCTTCTGGTAGTCCACGTCCCAGGCGGAGGCGTGACAGACCACTTCGCGATCCTGCGGCTTCAAGAAGAGCGAACGCTCCCAGAACGTCTGCGGCAAGCCCTCGAAGCCGAGCGACTTGAAGAAGCTCTCGCCGTAACCGACCATCTGCTTATAATCCGTGTTGCGCTGCTTCAAGATCGCCGTCAGATCGTAGCCGGGGTCTGTGTCCTTCGGCGCGAGCAGCGGGTAGATGTTCGTCCACTCCTGACTCCACATGTTGCCCAAGAGGTGCGCCGGGATGGGACCGTCTTTGGGGACGGCTGCGTCGCCGTACTTCTCGTTCAGCCGCGTGCGCGTGTAAACGTAGAGTGAATCGTAGAGCGGCTTGACCTGCTGCCAGAGTCGCTCCATCTCTGCGGAGAACTCTTCGGGTGTCATGTCGTAGTTCGCGCGCCACATCGCGCCCACGTCCTTGAAGCCCATCTCTTTGGCGCCCTTGTTGGCGAGATCGACGTAGCGCACGTATTCGTCCTTATAATCGGGCGAGACCGAGTGCCAGCCGAGCCAGGTCTTCTTCAACTCTTCAGGGTCGCGGCTGTTCGCCATGATGGGCTCTGCGTCGGAGAGCGTTTTGCAGGTCTTCGGATCGTTCTTGTCCGTGCACCACTTGCCCTTGCCATATGCGCCTTCGAGGAACGCAGCCTTCTTCGTCAGCTCGTCGCGCTCCGCCGCGTCCTTTGGCGCGGGCAGCGTCAGAGACAACTTCAATAACTTGAACTTGCGCGCCAGACCGTCGGGCATCTGGAGTCCGTCGAAGCGGCGCGACTGCTCTGCGAGTTCGGTCGTCGCGCCGATCAACTGGTTGTTCGCGTCCGCCGCGAGCGACTCCGTGTCGTCCGTGATGTAGGTGCTCTGTACCCAGGAGGCGCGCGAGCTTTTGATCGACAGATCGGAGAGCTTCTTCTCGGCGTCGGTCATGAAGGCTTGCGCCTCGGCGACGGTCGGCGCGCCGCCGCCCCCGCCGCCGGAGTTTGGCTGCGACAGCTTCGAGCATGAAGAGAGGACGAGGAGCGAGATCGCGACAAGCGATGACGTGAATCCGACGAGACGACGACGAGAAGACGACTTCATGACGAAAGACCTCCGAGAGTCTTGAGACTTGGTCGAGCTACTTTGACGAACCTTGAACGGGGAAATTGCCGCCATTGTAACCGCGCCACGTCGCGCGACACAACACGGGGCAGTGGAAGGTCGGGGGAAGAAAATTTCTCCGAACAAAGTTGATCAGCTAGAATGTCATCCTCCTGCACATGACTTCGACCTACACGATCCTCGACCCTGCTTTGCCCACCGCGCGTGCGCGACGCTCCTGCGCCCTCGCGATGATGATCAAAGCGCCGCGCGCGGGCGCGTCGAAAACGCGGCTCGTGCCGCCCTTGACGCACGAGGAAGCCGCCGTCTTAAGCGTCTCCTTTTTGCGCGACACGGCGGCAAACATCGCGGCGGCGTGCGCCGTCAGCGTCGGCGCAGCGCAGGGCGTCGCCGTCTATACGCCCGCCGGCGCGGAGTCAGCGTTCGACGCTCTGCTGCCGCACGACTTCTCGCTCCTCGCACAGCGCGGCGACGGTTTCGGCGAAAGACTCTTCAACGCCGCCGACGATCTGCTCCGCGTCGGCTTCCGTTCGCTCTGTCTCATAGACTCCGACAGCCCGACGCTTCCCACGCGCGCGCTCGTCGCGGCGGTCGAAGAACTCGCGAAGCCAGGCGACCGCGTCGTCGTCGGCGCGGCGGACGACGGCGGCTACTACCTCATCGGAATGAAGCGCGCGCACCGACGCCTCTTCGAGGAAATAGACTGGAGCACCGCGCGCGTCTTGGTGCAAACAGTCGCGCGCGCCGAAGAGATCAAACTCCCCGTCGCGCTGCTCCCCGCGTGGTACGACGTGGACGACGCCGCGACGCTCGCGCGCCTCTGCGAAGAGTTGTTCGCCGCGTCGAGTGAAACGCCTGACGCGCGCGTCGTCGAGAGTCGCGCCGAAACTTGCGCCGAAGAACTCGCAGGCTACGACGCCGCGCACACGCGCCAACTGCTTGCGCGCCTCATCGAGCGCGAAGGTCGCGAGCGCATCTGGCGCAAAAAGAAGCCAGATGGCTGCGAGACCGAAGCTCATGCCAGAGACGCGCGCCGCGCGGAGGCGACTTCGTGAAAGGCGAGCCGCGAGCCGGACGACTTCGCCGCGTCGTCACTCCATCGAACCTCGCGCTCGTCGCCATCGGCTGCGCGTCTTACTTTCTCTACCGGCGCGCGCAACACTTCGCACCGGGCACGGAGTCGATCAGCGCGTTCATCAAGCTCGCGCTTCTCCAATGCGCGCTCTACGCCGTCGCCGCGACCATAGCGTGGCGCGCGCGCGCAACGCACGCGACGCTCGTCCTCGTCGTCGTCTTCGCCGCGCTCTTTCGCCTTGCGATCCTGTTCGACGCGCCGCGTCTGTCGGATGACATCTACCGCTACGTCTGGGACGGGCGCGTGCAGGCGGCTGGGATAAATCCTTACCGCTACGTCCCATCGGACGCGGCGCTCGCTCGTTTACGCGACTCCGCCATCTACGAGCACATCAACCGGCGCGACTACGCGCCGACGATCTACCCGCCCATCGCACAGTTGATCTTCTTCGCCGCGACGCGCGCGTCCGAGTCAATCGTGTGGATGAAGGCGTTGATGGTCGCGTTCGAGGCGGTCGCGCTGTGGGGTATCGTGTCGCTGCTCGCGTCGTTCAATCTGCCGCGCCAGCGCGTGCTCCTCGCCGCGTGGCATCCTTTGATGGTCTGGGAGATCGCCGGGAGCGGACATCTCGACGCGATCATGATCTGCTTCATCTGCCTCGCGCTCTTCGCGCGACGACGCGGGCGCGACACGCTCGCGAGCTTCTGCCTCGCGTGCGCCGCGCTCTCGAAATTTTTTC
>JAVXVR010000522.1:0-2987 GCA_032230165.1 Acidobacteriota bacterium
AATATAGCCCGCGCCGCGCGAGGCTGTCAAACTTTGTCTTGTCAGAAAGATGCGGCGGCGCGTGCCTTGATTCTTCGCGCGCGCGGTGCTACGTTTGCAGCCTTAGGCGAACAGCATCGGCGTTTCAATTTTTAACTTCTACAATCAGACTAGAGGAGACACGGCTATGCCTCTCGAAGCACTCGGAATGGTGGAGACCAAAGGGTTCGTCGGCGCGGTGGAAGCGGCGGACGCGATGGTCAAAGCCGCCAACGTCCAACTGATCGGCAAGGAATATATCGGCGCGGGGTATGTAACGATCTTCGTGCGCGGCGACGTGGGCGCGGTCAAAGCCGCGACTGACGCGGGCGCAGCCGCCGCGCGCAGGGTGGGCGAGCTGATCAGCGTGCACGTCATCCCCCGCCCGCACGGCGAGGTCGAGCGCGTGCTCCCGCACAACGGTCGCACCGGCTACAGCCCGGACGAGCGCGCCATCGGCGGCGGCGCATCACGCGGCGAGATCAGTGAAGGCGATCAGGGTCGCTCACTCCCCGCGAGCGCGCGCGAGAACAACAGGGAAAAGACCAAGTGACAGGTGACAAGTGACAAGTGACGAGCAAGAAGAGAAGTGGCGAATAAAGAAAGTCGCGTCATAGATCAGGAACGGTTTTGCTTGTTACGGTTTACTTGTCACTTGTCACGGCTTTCGGAGGTGCGTCATGTCGGTCGATAAAGACCTCGTTTCCGTGCAGCAGGCGCGCGATCTGGTCGAGGCGGCACACCGCGCGCAAGTTCAGCTCGCGCGTTTCGATCAGGCGAGGGTTGATCGCATCTGCGAGGCGATGGCGCGCGCGGCGCTGCGTGAAGCGGCTCGGCTTGGCGCGCTGGCGGTCGAGGAGACGGGCTTCGGCGTCGCCGACGACAAGCGCGAGAAGAATCGCTTCGCCGCCGAAGACGTGTGGAACGCTTTTCGGAACATGCGCACGGTCGGCGTCGTCTCGGAATCGAAAGACGTGGTCGAGATCGCCTCCCCGCGCGGCGTCGTCGCGGGTGTCATCCCTTCGACCAACCCGACCTCGACAGCGATCTTCAAAATTCTCATCGCAGTAAAATCACGCAACGCGATTGTTCTCTCGCCGCACCCATCAGCCGCCAAGTGCATCAACGAGTCTGCGCGCGTGATGCGCGAGGCGGGCGTCAAGGAAGGACTCCCGGCGGACGCCATCGGCTGCATGACGAGCGCGACCATCGAGGGCACGGAAGCCCTGATGAAGCACAAGCAGACCGCGATCATCCTCGCCACGGGCGGCATCGGACTTGTGCGCGCCGCGTATT
Source organism: Acidobacteriota bacterium (assembly GCA_032230165.1). Lineage (GTDB taxonomy): Bacteria > Acidobacteriota > Blastocatellia > Pyrinomonadales > Pyrinomonadaceae > JAIVGV01. Next base: position 1,315 of record JAVXVR010000522.1, read on the forward strand.
CGTCGGGCAAGCCCGCCTTCGGCGTCGGTCCCGGTAACGTCCCCGTCTTCGTTGAGCGCACGGCGGATGTTCCCATCGCTGTGCAAAATATTCTGACGGGCAAGACCTGCGACAACGGCACGATCTGCGCTTCGGAGCAAGCGGTCGTCGCCGACGCGCCCGTCGCGCGACAGGTGCGCGAGGAGTTCGCACGTCAAGGCGGACATTGGCTGAGTGCGGCGGAAGCCGACCAGCTCGCGCGCGTCGTCGCCACGCCGCAGAGGAGTTTGAACCCGGCGATTGTCGGCAAGTCGGTCGAAGTGATCGCGAAGATGGCTGGCTTGAGTGTGCCGCAGGGCACGCGCTGTCTGATGGTTGATGTCGGCGGAGTCGGTAGAGAGCACCCGCTCTCGATGGAGAAGCTCTCGCCCATCCTCGCCTTCTACGTCGAGGACGGCGTGGAGCGCGGCGCGGCGCGCTGCTTCGAGATTTTGAGTTACGGCGGCATGGGTCACACGGCGGGCGTACACACGCGCTCGCGCGAAGTGGCCATCGCCTACGGGCGTGAGATGCCCGCCTCGCGCGTCGTCGTCAACACGCCGACGACGCACGGCGCGATAGGATTTTCGACCGCGCTTCCGCCTTCGATGACGTTGGGGTGTGGCTCTTGGGGCGGCAACGTCACTTCGGACAACATCTCGCCGCTCCACTTGATGGATATCAAGCGCGTCGCCTTTGAGACGCGCGCCGTGCCCTCGAAGCGACCCGCGCGCGCAGGCGCGGCGCAGCCTGCGACGATGACGCCTTCGACGAGCGCGCCCGCGCCGCAGCCGGTCGCCGCGCAAGGCGGGCGCATCAACCGCGAAGAGGTCGCGGCAATCGTGGATCGTTTCCTCGCCGGTCGCGGCGCTAGTCAGACGCCCGCGCCGCTCCACACGGAAATGCACGCGAGCGCTTCGCCGCCGCCCGTCGAGTCGGTCAACGAGATCAATCCGAACTGGATCGACACGAAGTCCTCGGCAGCGCCGCACGCCGAAGCCGCGCCGACCGCTCGTGACGATGGGAGCAACGGTCACGCCGCGACGCCGCAGACGACGCAGCCCGCGTCTCAGCCCGTCGCGTCCGGCAACGGCAGCGCGCAAAGCTCGACCAACGGTCGCAAAGCCGTGGACTTCGTCTCCGAAGACGACGTGCGCCGCGCCGTCCAGAAGGGCGAGAAGATTTACGTCAACTCGAAGACGATCATCACGCCCTCGGCGCATGATGTCGGCGACCCGGCGGAAGTGTTTGCGAAAATCTAGAAGTATTCAGCGCTCAGCAATCAGCAGTCAGCCAGAAAGGCTTTCTTTTGCTGAATGCTGAATGCTGAATGCTGAATGCTGATTTATGTTTCTAGCCAAAGTTGTCGGCACGGTCTGGTCAACGAAGAAGTCGCCTGACTTGGAGGGCGTCAAGTTTTTGATCGTGCACCCGATTGAGCTGGACAAGGAGCCGACGAAGAGTGTCGTTGTCGTCGCGGATCGTCTGGGCGCAGGGATAGGTGAAGTGGTGATGTGCGCTTATGGCAAGGCGGCGCGCTCGGCAATCGGCGATCAGGACATGGCGATTGAGGCGGCGGTCGTCGGCATCGTGGATCGCATGGACGTGCACGGCTCGCCGTCCGAAGACCTGAACGCCGAGGCGCGCGAGTTGCG
>JAVXVR010000525.1:0-2530 GCA_032230165.1 Acidobacteriota bacterium
GTAGCGATCAACTGCGCGAGCGCGGCGGGCGCTACGAGTTGCGCGTGACGAACGAGCTGGAAGAGGCGATGTTCGTTGATCGCCTCCAGCTCGTCGCCATCGCGCACCCCGCAGGCACGGAGGTCTATCCGAACGAGGGCATGACCGATCCGCCGCGCCCCTACGTCCTCTACAAGACGCGCGGCGCCCGCCCGCCTCTTGCCGCCACGGACGATCACGGGCGCGACGTGCTCGCGCGCATCACACGCATGGATCGAGAGTACCCGGACGACTTCCGGCGCGACCCCGTGCGCGGCTACGCGGACGAGCATACGCTGACGCTCAAGCTCGACGACGGCGTGCCCGCCGGTCGCCGCACGCTACTGCTGCTCACGGGTTGGACGGATTATGCTTGGTCGAGCGACAACGTCGCGGCGTCGCAGGCGGGCAAGGCGATGACAACGCCGTCGCTCCAAGTCAGAGACGCGCGCGGCGCGTGGAAGACGGTCATCGAAGATATCGGCATACCCGTAGGGCGACCGCAGACCGTGACGGTCGATCTCACGGGCAAGTTTTTGGGCGCGAGCAGGGAAGTGCGGATCGTTACGAACATGCGCGCCCTGTGGGATCAGATTCTAGTGGACACTTCGGGCGGCGATTCGCCCGCGCAACTGACGCGATTCGATCCGGTAATTGCGAATCTTCGCTGGCGCGGCTTCTCGCGCGAGACGACGCCCGACGGGCGCGAGCCTTACGGCTACGACTATGAGCAGGTCTCTTACACGTCGCCGTGGAAGGTCATGCCCGGACGCTACACGCGCGTGGGCGATGTGCGCGAGTTGCTGCTGAACGCGGACGACATGTTCGTCATCTCGCGCCCCGGCGACGAGATCAGCCTGTCGTTCGACGCGTCGAAGCTGCCGCCGTTGCCGGCGGGGTGGACGCGCACGTTTCTTCTCTACGCAGACGGCTTCAGCAAAGAGATGGACATCAACTCGGCGAGTCCAGATCAAATCTTGCCTCTGCCTTTCCACGGCATGACGAAGTACCCTTACGGCGCGAGCGAGGCGTACCCGATGACGGCTCAGCGTCGCGCGTACATGGAGCGCTACAACACGCGGCTCGTCAGATCGGAAGTGCCTTCGATTGATTCGATCTTTGTCGAGTCCATGGATTTCGGCGCGTCGCATATCTTCGGCGGCGCGACTCAGGCGGGAGGGCGGAAATAATGGCGGAGCAGATCAGGTATGCGGCGGCGGCGTGCCAGACGGATATGCCGAACCCCGTGGAGCGGCGTGAGATGCGACGCAACACGGATCGGATGCTCTCGATGATCGACTCGGCGGTCGCAGGCAGCGCGCCCTTCTTGCCCGTGCGCCTCGTTGTCTTCCCAGAGTTCGCGCACGCCGCGCCGGTGTTTGCGTCCGCCTCAGAGTTGATCGAAAAACTCGCCGTCGAGATTCCGAACGAACACACGGAGCGGCTCGAAATGAAAGCGCGCGAGCACGGCATCTACATCCAGTCGGGCTCGATGCTCGAAGTTGATCCGAAGTGGCGCGGGCGTGTCTTTAACACAACCTGTCTCGTCGGTCCCGAAGGCGTCCTCTACAAATACCGGAAGGTCAACACGTGGATTCCTTACGAGGTGCACGCGAGCCCGCACGACTTGGAAGGCTACGATGAGCCGCTCTTCCCCGTGGCGGACACGCCCATCGGTCGGATCGGTTGCGCCATCTGCTACGACTGGCTGTTCCCCGAAGCGATCCGACAGTTGACGGCGAACGGCGCGGAAGTCCTCGTGCGCGTCTCCGCCTACATGGACCCCTGGGGCGCGACCGAGCCGATGGACTGGTGGACAATCGTCAACCGTTGTCGCGCACTGGAGAACACAGCCTTCGTCGTCGCCGCGAATCAGGGCGCGAGCCTCAAGCACTACCCGCCTTACTCGTGGCCCGGCGGGAGCATGGTCGTGGACTACGACGGTCGCATCCTCGCGCTGGCAAGCCCCGGACCCGGCGAGCGCATCGTCGTCGCGCCCATAGACATCTCTGCGCTCCGTCACGAGCGCGACGCGCGGCGCGGTCACCACATGCTCGCGCACCTTCGCACGGAGGCTTATCCGGTTTACGCGGCGCACCGTTATCCACCGCAGGATGTGGGCGCGACAGATGAGCCTGAGAAAATTTCTTACGAAAGAAATAACCGGCTGATCGACGAGTCGAAGCGTCGGCTGAAGAGTTGACGTGCGCGCGCGAGAGACTGTGACGGAGCGGCAATTTGCGCAGTTGACGATCAAGCCTCAGCCAATCAGTTAATCGCCATTATCGTTTGGCTAGATCGCAGGTTTCGCTTCCCCCGGTTGATAACTTCACCACTTTGTTGTATGTCTGTGCAGAAGTCGCTGCTCACAGACTTGATCAAAGAGAGGGCATTCGGTTGAAGAGGATAGGAGTGCTGACCGGCGGCGGCGACGCGCCGGGATTAAACCCCGCGATCAAGGGGCTGGTCTATCGTGCCTCGGAGCACGACATCGAAGTCGTCGGACTCTACG
>JAVXVR010000540.1:0-2704 GCA_032230165.1 Acidobacteriota bacterium
CTCGTCATCGTCGGCGGCGAGTTGACTTTGGAGAACGCGGACTTGACGTGGAGCGAGGCGGCGCGCTTCTACGAAGCGCCGTTCCAGATGAAGTCGAACGGCGGCACGCTCGTCATAGACGACTTCGGTCGCCAGCGCGTCGCGCCGCACGAGTTGTTGAATCGCTGGATCGTGCCCTTGGAGCGTCGCGTTGATTACTTGACGCTGCACACGGGCAAAAAGATCGAAGTGCCGTTCGAGCAGCTCGTCGTCTTCTCGACGAACCTCGACGAGAAAGATTTGGTTGACGAAGCATTCCTGCGCCGCATGGGGTATCGAGCGAAGGTCGAGCCGCCGACCTCCGCCGCCTACAGCGAAATCTTCCGCCGGGCGGCGCACACGCGCGGGATGAAAGTAGAGCAGGTGGTGCTCGACTACGTTTTGAACAACTACATGATCTCGCACCGCGTGATGAAATCCTGCGAGCCGCGCGACCTGCTCGACCGCGTGATAGACATCTGTCTCTTCGAGGGCAAGCCTCTGGAGCTGACGCCGAAATCAATCGACGCCGCGTGGCGCAACTACTTCGGCGCGTCGCACGGTTTTACGGCGGAGCCCGAACGGCACGGCGCGACGGGCGAGCTACGCGGCGCGGCGTCGCAAAAGAACACGGCGGAGTTGACCAATGTGGAGCCCCTACACGTTTAAGCGACGGCGCGACGCGCGGGCGTCACACCCGGGGGCAGAACTCGCCCCTGCGCGCATCGGCTCAGCCGACGAAACGCACGCGTTCTGGGCGGTGACGCGGACCGCACGCCCGTCGCACGCACGGACGCGCGCCGCGCAGGGGCGAGTCCTGCCTCCCGGAGAAACTTCCAGCCCCGCCGCGCTCGCTGCGGGAATGTTGGCGGCATTCGTCCTGTTCTGCTGTTGCGCGAACTCTGCGTTCGCCGACCGCGTGCACATGAAAGACGGCACGACCATCGAGGCGGACGAGGCGTGGGACGATCCGCAGGGCGTCTGGTACAGGCAGAAAGGTGTGACCTACCTCGTCGAGCGCGAGCGCGTGAAGTCTATCGAGCACGCGAAGGCGGGAGACGGGGCAGTAAAGATAGTCGCGGCAAGCGTAGATGAGACGCAGGCGCGCTCTGGCGTAGCCACAGATCAACCCGTGACGATCTACTTAACGGACGGTGCGAGCTTTGAGGTGGACGAGTTGACGGAGACGGACGAGGGCGCTTGGTACAAGCGTGGCAGCCTCTCGATCTTCATCGAGCGCGCGCGCATCGCTCGCATCGAGCGCGAGAAGCCTGTGGCTGACGAGGACGACCCGAAGGTCGCGGCGCGGCGCGAGCGGCGCTGGACGACGGGTAGTGTTCGACTCGATCAGTTGATCCGGCAGAACGGCGCGCGACACGGCGTCGATCCTTATCTGATCTTCCTCGTGATGGAGCAGGAGTCGCACTTCAACTCGCGCGCGGTGTCGCCGACGGGCGCGCGGGGCTTGATGCAGTTGATGCCGGGGACGGCGGCGCGCTTCGGCGTGCGCAACGCGCACGATCCGGCGCAGAACATTGCGGGCGGGACGCGCTTCCTCAAACAGTTGCTCGGCAGGTTCAACAACCGCGTCGATCTCGTGCTTGCGAGCTACAACGCGGGCGAGGGCAACGTCGTCAAGTTCGGCTACCGCGTGCCGCCTTTCCGCGAGACGCGCAACTACGTGCGCAAGATCGGCGGTCGCTACGGCAGCAGCCTCAGCCTCGCGCACGCGCCCGTCGTAGCTGAGCAGAAGCGCGAGAAGACGGAAGCAGGTGCGAGTGAGAAGCGACAGCCGGAGTGAGGGTTCGAGAAGGATGAGAAACGTGCTGACGAGAATTTGTCTAATTGTGTCGGCGTGCCTCGTCGCGTGCGCGGTCGCCGCAGGTCAGTCGCGCGAGGTTCGCACGCGCACGGTTGATGCGACGCAGGCGGACGCGGAGTCGCCGCTGACGAACACGTCTGTCATCAAACTGGCGCGCGCGAAGTTTAGCGACAAGATGATCGTCGCTGTCATCCGCACGCGCCCGGCGAAGTTCGATCTCTCGCCGGATCGGCTCATCGAGTTGAAGAAGAACGGCGTCAGCGAGCGCGTCATCCTCGCCATGCTCGCGCGCGGCGACGCGAACCAACTCGCCACCGCGCAGTTGGAGAATGATCCTGATGATGATGCCTTCTTCAACGGTCTGAACGGCTCGCGGCAGAAGTCGAACGCGGGCGGGCAGGGGACTCAGAGCAGCCCGAACGAGACAGACATCTTCGGCTCGTCGGGCAGCGCGAGCGGGCAGACGCGCACGAACGGTATGGGTAGCGGCGTGTCGGGCGACACGCAGACGACGGGCTCTGCGACCGTCCACATCATCCGCCCGCAGGAGCAAAATGGCGCGCCGAAGCTTGAGCGCACGCCGACGCTCACCAACCAGTCGATCATCGATCTGGTCGAAGCGGGATTCTCCGAGGGCACGATCATCCGCCGCATCGAAAACTCACCCGCCGAATTCGATCTCTCGTCGGCGAAGCTCGCGGAGCTTCGCAAGCGTCGTGTCACGGAGTCAGTCATCAACGCGATGCGCTCGGCGATGAGCGACGACGCGCCCGCGCCGACGACGCCCGCACGACCAAACAATCAACTGAAAAATTTGTAGGGGCAGGGCTTGTCCCTGCCCGCCGCGCGCGGGCGCGCAATCGG
>JAVXVR010000048.1:0-4035 GCA_032230165.1 Acidobacteriota bacterium
GCGGCGCGCATCTTGTTGCGCAGGAGCGCGAGGAATGCGACGCGGATGATTGATAGTATGTTCATGATCTTCTCCAGTGGGTGTCGGGTGTCAGGTGACGGGTGACGGATTAAAGTGATTTGCTTTCCCCGTCACCTGACACCCGTCACCCGTCACCCTGTCTCACTCCTCTTCCTCTTCGACCGGCGGCAGATTCTTTAACTCTTCCGCCGCGTCGCGCGTGCGCTCAACCTTGTCATCTTTTTTGATCTTGCCGTCTTTGAAGACGACGATGCGACCGGCATACGCGGCGATGTCCGGCTCGTGCGTGACGAGCACGAGCGTGATGCCGAGTTCGCGGTTGAGGCGCTGGAAAATCTCCATCACCTCGACCGAGGTGCGCGAGTCGAGCGCGCCCGTCGGCTCGTCGGCAAGAATGAGCGTCGGGTTGTTAACGAGCGCGCGCGCAATCGCCACGCGCTGCTGCTGCCCGCCCGAAAGCTGGTTCGGGTGGTTCTGCTCACGCCCCGCAAGTCCGACCGAGCGCAACGCCGCAAGCGCACGCTCCCGCCGCTCTCCCGACTCGACCTCCGAATAGAGCATTGGCAGCTCGACGTTCTCCAACGCCGAAGTGCGCGAGAGCAGGTTGAAGCCCTGAAAGACGAAGCCGATCTTCTGTCGGCGTATGTCGGCGCGCTCGTCTTTCGACAGCTCGGACACATCCTCGCCGTCGAGGACGTAGGTGCCGCGCGTTGGTCGGTCGAGGCAGCCGATGAGGTTCATCGTCGTGGACTTGCCCGACCCGGAAGCGCCCATGATGGCGACGAACTCGCCTTCGCGAATTGTGAGCGAGACGCCACGCAGCGCGTGCACCTCCACGTCGCCCATCACGTAGGTCTTGTGAATCTGCTCCAACTGGATGACGGGGCGCGCCTCCGGCTGGGGCGCGAGCGCTCTCGAACGCGCTTCAACTTCTCTCTGCTCGATCTCTAATGTCGCTTGCATCTCTCGCTCCCATCCTTGTGCGCATCAACCTACAAAAGAATTAACACCTTCGACTAAATGACTTTCGACCTCTCAACTTCGTTGAGCGGCAGACGCCGACGCGCTGGAGACGCGCCGAACGTCTGCCGCCCGCGGGCGGCGTGCGTTACCTTGCCCTGCCGCCGCCGCCAGCCCCGCCGCGCGGTGCGCCGCCGAAGCCGGGCGCGCTCTGCGCGTTGCTGTTACTTGGCTTGCTCGTCGCGGAGATGGTCTGCCCGGTGATGACCGCTTCGCCCTCCTTCAAGTCGCCCTCGACCACTTCGGTCGAAGAGCCGTCGCTCAGACCAACCTTGATGCGACGCGGCTGCGGCTTGCCGTCCGCACCGAGCACCCACACGCGCCGCGTCTGACCGGCGAGCACGGGCGCGGTCGGCGACGCGAAGTTGCCGCCACGTGTGCTTGCGCCCTGCGCGCCGTTGTCGCTGGCGGCGTTGCCATCAACAGCATTGTTCGCGTTTGCGCCGTTCGCATTCGCGCCCTGCTGACCGGCGTTGCGGCGCGCGCCTTGACCCGTCGCGGCGTTCGAGTTCTGACCGCTCTGCCCCGCGGTAGTTGCCTGCGGCGTGAAGCGCAGCGCCGCGTTCGGCACTTTGACGACATTGTTGCGCTCGTCAATCGTGATCGTCAGGTTCGCCGTCATGCCGGGCTTCAACTTCTGCTCAGGGTTCGCCACGTCGATCACGACGTTGTAGGTCACGACGTTCTGCACGTTCTGCGGGTTGAGCCGCACCTGCTGGATCGCGCCCTTGAACTCCTCGCCCGGAAACGCGTCCACCGTGAAGCCCGCGCTCTTCGCCTGCTCGACGAGACCGATGTCAGCCTGATCGATATTGGCGATGACCTGCATCTGCGTCAGGTCTTGCGCGATGGTGAAGAGCGTCGGAGCTGAAAGGCTCGCCGCCACCGTCTGCCCGACGCTCACGTCGCGCGAGACGACGACGCCGTCAATCGGCGAGGTGATCGTCGTGTGCTGCTGGTTGATCTCGGCGAGGTTGAGCGCGGCTTGCGCCTGCTCGACCTGTGCCTGCGCGTTCGCGACCTGCGCCTGCGTCTGCCCGACCTGCGACTGCGACTGCTCGACTTGCGCCTGCGTCTGTGAGATTTGCGCCTGCGCCTGCGCCTGTCCCGCGCCCGACGCCGACTGTTGACTTAAGACCGCCTGCTGCACCTGCGCCGCAGCCTGATCATAGCGCGCCTGCGCGGTACGCAGACTCGTCTGCGCTGTGTCGTACTCGCGCTGTGGAATGACTTCGCCCTTCAAGAGCGCGTCCTCTTGTCTGAGGAAACTCGCCGCGTCGTCGAGTTGCGCCTTGAGCACGGCGAGGTTCGCCTGCGCACTCAAGACGCCCGCCTGCTGGTTCTGCGTCGTCGAGCTGGCGGCGAGCGCCTTCGCCTGCGCGTCCGTCACACCCGCGCGCGACGAAGCAACGCCCGCGCGCGACTGTGCGACGGCGGCGCGCGCCTGCTGGAGAGCGGCTTGCGCCTGTTGCAGATTCGCCCGCGCCTGCGCGACCTGCGCCCGCGTGACCGCCGGGTCGAGCTGCGCGATGACCTGCCCCTTCTTCACCTTCGAGTTGAAGTCCGCGTAGAGAGCCGAGATCGCGCCCGACGCCTGGCTGCCGACCTGCACGGTCGTCACCGCCTGAAGCGTGCCCGTCGCCGTCACGGTGTTGCGCAAGTTCCCGCGCTCGACCTTCACCGTCATGTAGTCAGCCGCGCTCGTGCGGTTGCCCCAGAACAAATAGCCAGTCACTACCAGACTCAAAATCAAGACGCCCGCCAACGCCCAACCCTTATTGCGCTTCAACTGTAGTTTCAATTTCTTCATCGCTCACTTTTCGCGTCGGCTTACGCCTACGCGCCTCCAGATGTAAGTGACCTTGCCTGCTTTCCCCTTAGGCATCCCCTCACTAAAGCTAGACACCGGCGGGGCGCGCGAGGTTACAAACGGCGCGCGCGGAAGCGTCCGCCCCGGTTGTAACCGTGCGATGCCGCGCGGTGTCTAGTTTGGTGGAAGGCTTAAACAGGTAAGCTTTCCGACAGAGTCAACTCTGCCGCAAAAGTCTCTCCCCTATGACAAATCAACGGAGGGAACTATGAAGAGTAAGATCAGGACAGCTTTCTTAATGTGCGCTCTCGTGTTCGGGCTGTCGGCGGCATCGTCGGCGTCGGCGCAGACCGTTTACCGGACGCGCAACGGGCGCACTGTCGTTGTGCAGAACCGCCGCGTCGATCGCAGACCGTCGCGCACAGTGATCGTCACGCCGAACAATAGGGGCGCTAACTGGTGGGGACGACAGCGCAGCTCGCAGGTGAGTCGCGCGCGCACCTACCGTCTGCCCAACGGCAGACTCGTCACCGTGCTGCCCAACGGCAGGCGCATCATTCACTGAGCGAAGGCGCATCAATCATCGAGCAACAGCTCAAAGGCTGAGTGGAAAACTCAAGGGGGTGAGGTATGAACAAGATTCTTGCGGTAATCATGTCGCTGGTACTCATCGCGGGCGCGGCTCTGCCTGCCGCGGCTCAAGGGCGCGGGCGCTACGACTCGCGCGCCGTGCAGACGCGCAGCAGTCGCTCCTACGATACGCGGCGCGCATACGACCGGCGCTACGATGACCGTTCCTTTCTGGATCAGCATCGCGACAAGGCGACGGTCGCGGCGGGCGCAGGGATAGGCGCACTGCTTGGCGCGCTCGCCGGTGGCGGGAAGGGTGCAGCCATCGGCGCGCTCGTCGGCGGTGGCGGCTCCGCGCTCTACACCTACAAGCTGCGCGACCGCAACAACGGCTACCGACGCCGTTACTGACAGAGGGCTTTGCCCCGCCGCGCGTGCCGGTCGGCTTTCGCGCTGACCGCACGCGCGCGGCGGGGCTGTAACCTAACGTCACGCCGCGGTGTCTGACGCAACAAGTTGCTCTCCTACGGAACGAAAACAGGATAGACTAGGAGTAAAAGTAAAGATGAAAAAACTCGGAAAAGTTAAAACGCTCGTAATCGCCGCGCTCTCAA
>JAVXVR010000064.1:0-3734 GCA_032230165.1 Acidobacteriota bacterium
AAGCTTTCACGCCCGCCGCGCGGCACGCCTCTTCGGCGACACACAACGCGCGCGTGCCAAGTCCGCGCCCGCGAAACTCCGCGCGCAAGAACAGCTCGTCCACGAAAGCGTCGCGCCCTTTGAACTCCAGACTGAAGCCGAACGTGAGGACGAGGTAGCCGACCGCTTCCGACTCGGAGCGGATCAACCAGACGCGACCGAGGCGCGCGTCTGCGAGGATTTGCCGCAACGCTTCGCGCGCCTCCGTCTCATCAAACGCGATGTGATCGAAATCGTAGAACTCGCGCAGCAACGGCACGAGCGTCTCCGCGTCGGACGGGTCTGCGGGTTTGAACTCAATCTCCATGGATCACACTCACAGCTCGCCGCGCGAATTAACATGCTGCTTGACTTGTCAGACGTTCGGTAATATTAAGCGCAAGTCGCGGAGGAGAAAAGCCTATGCGCGTTAAATTGTCTCGGCTTGCGTTTGCGTCGCTGCTCATCTCGTCGTGCATCGCGGCGACGACGTTTGGAGAGAACTGGCCCCAGTGGCGCGGTCCGAACTTGAACGGGACGAGCGGGGAGAAGAATCTGCCCGTCAAGTGGGGCGTGGAGGAGAACGTGGCGTGGAAGCTTCAGCTTCCGGGCTTCAGCGGCTCGACTCCCGTCATCTGGGGTGACAAAGTTTTTTTGAACGTCGCCGACGGCGACGACTTATGGCTCTGGTGCGTGGACAGAAAGCAGGGCACGACGCTCTGGAAGAAGTCGCTCGGCACGGGCACCAAGAAGGTGCGCAAGCAGAATATGTCTTCGCCGTCGCCCGCGACCGACGGCAAGAGCGTGTATGCAATGACCGGCACGGGCGTGCTCAAGGGCTTCGACTTCGAGGGGCGCGAACTCTGGTCGCGCGACATACAGAAGGACTACGGCAAGTTCGGTCAGAACTGGGGCTACGCTTCTTCGCCGCTCCTGTACGAAGACTCGCTCTACGTCGAAGTGCTCCACGGCGCGCGCACAGACGATCCCTCTTACCTGCTGCGCATAGATAAGGCGACGGGCAAGACCGTCTGGAAGGTAAAGCGCGAGACGGACGCTGTGGGCGAGTCGCCCGATGCCTACACGACGCCGACGCTCGTGCGCTACACAGACCATGTGGAGATCGTCATCCTCGGCGGCGACGCGCTGACGGGTCATGATCCCTTGACGGGGAAAGAAATCTGGCGCGGGCGCGGGCTCAACCCGGAGAATGAGGCGGACAACCGCATCATCGCCTCGCCGGTCGTCGCCGACGGCATCATCTACGCGCCGACGCACGTGCGCCCCTTCCTCGCCTTCCGCGCGGGCGGGCGTGGCGACATCACGAAGTCGAACCTGATGTGGACGGCGCAGTATGGACCCGACGTGCCGACGCCCGTGACCGACGGGAAGCTCCTCTACCTCGTCCACGACAAGGGCATCATCTGGTGTCTCGACGCGAAGACGGGCAAAGAGATTTACGGACCCGTGCGCCTCACGCCGGGCACTTACACCTCTTCGCCACTCTTAGCCGACGGCAAACTCTACGTGACGAACGAGGACGGGCTGACGACCGTCGTCAAGGCAGGGGCGCAGTTCGAGGTGCTTGCCGAGAACGCTTTGAATGATTACTGTCTGAGTTCGCCCGCCGTCTCCGACGGACAAATCTTCATACGCACGTCGGGCGCGCTCTACTGCATCGGCAAGCGCGCCAAATAGAATCGTCGTCGTATGGCTACTTGATCTTGTTAAAACGCAAATTCTTAACCTTGCCCGATCTGATGACGAAGCCTGACACGCGGTTCTTGCCGTCGCGCGTAAAAACCAAGCTCCCCATTTGAGCCTGATTCTCGAACGAGTCAACGAATCGCGGCGACAGCAGGAAGTCTCCCCAGTTCCCGGTGCGAAACATCAGCCCGCCGTCCTGCGGCGTGATGCTGTAAGTGGCGTCAACCTCCACGCTCCGGTACTGCCCCGCGAACTCTGCTAACTGTTGCGGCGTGTAAGAAGCCGGTCGGACGGGCTCCTGCACGCTGGGCTTCCCACCGTCCTGAGAAAAAAACATTTGGGGCGGGGCGCCCGCACGCGGAGACTTGAAGGTTATCTCGACTTTGTTCCTCACCCCGAGCATGACGAAACGGTTGTCGCCGAGCGGTGCCAACTCGCTCTCGTTGCCGGGCGCTCTGGCGTACATCAGCTTGCCGTCTTTGACGTACACGCGCCGGACGGCGTCCGTGGCGGGGTTCAGGTAAAGACCGGCGATGCCCGACAATTCCTTCTCCGACAACTTCACGGCGTTCGCCGGAGCGACTGCCGGGCTACCCTGATTCGTCGCCGCCGGTTTGAGCAGGTCAGCCAGATAGATGTCTGCGACGCGCGCCGCCAGCGGGTCGGAGGCGATACGGACGTTGCAGAGGAGCGCCACGGAAAAATGCTGTTCGGGAAAACGCTGTAAGATTCCACGGTATCCGCCCCGCGAGCCGTTATGGAAAACCGTCTCCAGACCTTTGTACGGCGGGTTGACGTTCAGACCGAACGCGTAACCGATCTTAGTGCCGTCGTTCAAAACGCCGGGCGTCAACATCTGCTCGATGACGGTGCTGCCGCCGACTTTCCCGTCATAGAAATTCTGATCCCACCGGGCGAGGTCTTCGACCGTCGTGTAGATGCCGCCAGAACCGATGAAGTCGTCGGCGGGCATTCCCTTTAAGAAGCTACCGTCCCCGTTGGGCAGGTACCCGTCCGCCAGTCCCTTGATGATCGCTGTGTGATCTTCGTAAAAATGCGTGTTCGTCATGCCGAGCGGCTTGAAGATGTTCGCCTCCGCGAACTCACTCAATGAATGACCCGTCACACACTTGACGACGACCGCCAGCAGGACGTAGCCGGTGTTGGTGTAGAGGTATTCGTCGCCGGGTCGGTGGTTCAACGTCCGCTGCCGCGACACCATGTCGAGCACGTCTTTCTCGGTTTCAACGTCGTCCGCGCGCCAGCCCTTCATTTGCAGCATCTCGAAAAAGTCGCGCAGCCCGCTCGTGTGGTGGATGAGGTGGCGGAGCGTGATGGGCGTGCCGAAGTCGGGCACTTCGGGGACGTATTTTCTAACGTCGTCGTCGAGAGAGAGTTTGCCCTGCTGCGCGAGCATGACGACGGACATCGCCGTGAACTGCTTCGAGATCGATCCAACGTTAAAGACCGACGCGGGCGTGATGGGGACTGAGAGTTCGAGGTTCGCCATCCCGTAGCCGCGCTCGTAGATGATGCGCCCGTCCTTAACGACGGCGAGCGCGCAGCCCGGCGTGTCCGGCTTGTCCCACTGCGCGAATAACTGATCGACCTTGCCCGTGATCGCGTCCACGGGCATGGGAGCTGCCTGAGGCACTTGTGAGAATGAAGTTGATCCGCAAGCGATGATCAATGCGACCAGCAGCGATAGTTTTGGCATAGTGTTAAGACCCCGAGGCGACTGTCCCGACCGGCGATCCCCGCGGACGCACACGCCGAGCCCCAGACGAATCACGATTACTCAAGCGACGTTAACCCGGATTGCCGGACGGTGTCTTGCCCGATCAAAAGGTCTTTGACTCGGATTAAGATGCGCGGGAGATGGAGCGGTATCTGGCGGGGGTTAAGCCCGTGAGGCGTTTGAAGGTGCGCGAGAAGTGGGCTTGGTGCGAGAAGCCCGCCGACAGAGCGATGTCGGCGAGCGGGGCGTCCGTGCCGGAAATCTCGCGGCT
>JAVXVR010000072.1:0-14428 GCA_032230165.1 Acidobacteriota bacterium
CAGCAGCGCTCTCAAAACGAGACTCTCTTGAGATGTGAGACGAAGTGTCATCATGTCTAACGCTCCGGCTTCTTCTGCTTCACGCCCTGCCCGCGCTTGATCTGCGCGCGCAGACTCGGCAGACGCAGGTTGACCTTCTCAATCTCCAGACCGTTTCGCCCGGCGTCCGCGCCCGCGAGGAAAGTCTCGTACTCCGAGAGAGCCTGCTCGAACTCGCCGAGCAGATCGTAATCGCGCGCGATGAGAAAGTGTACGACGACCAAGTCGGGCTTCGCGTTGCTCAGCCACTTGTATTCATCGAGTGCCCCGGCGTAATCCTTCAACTCGTCGAGCGCGGTGGCGAGATTGGCGTGCGCCTCGTACAGGTCGGGCTTGGCTGCGACGATGCGGCGCAGCACCGAGACCGCTTCGGGGAAGCGGCGCAACTGGACGAGCGCGGCGGCGTAGCCCGTCGCATAGTTGACGTTCGATGGCTCTATGCGCAGAGCCTCGCCGAAATGTTCGAGCGACTTCTGCGGGTCGGACTTGCGATACGCGACGCCGAGCCGCGCGTGCGCCGAAGCGTTCGCGGGGAAGCGTCGCACGTAATCTTCGAGCGCGGGGATCGACTCCTCACCTTCGGCGTTGAGCTTGCTCGTTGCCTCAAACTCCGCGAGCCGCTTGCGCAAACGCTCGCGCGCGCCGTCGGGCGCGGAGCTGAGCGCAGCTTTCAGATCGTCAATCGCGTTCTGGAAGTCACCCGCGGCGGCACGTTGCTCGGCTCGCTCGGCGAGCGCGTCCGCATCGCGCGGGTCGAGTTGGAGCGCGCGCCCGACGCTCGAAGGCGCGTTGGTCTTGTCGCCCGTAAGTCGTTCGATCTGCGCGCGCAGCACCCAGTCAGAAACGGTCGCGCCTTCGATGTCGGTCGCCTGGCGTATGAACTTGAGGGCGTCGGCAGTCGCGCCCGCGCGCATACGAAGTTGCGCGAGCGCGACAAGCGCCTGTTTGTTCTTCGGATCAAGTTCGACCGTGCGACGCAGGTACGGCTCGGCTTCGCGCTCGCGGTTCGCGTTGAGCATCAAGAGACCGAGCGCGACTTGCGGCAGCGACCAGTCCTGCTTCAACTCGGCGGCGCGACGCAGAGCCGTCTCCGCCTCGGGCAGTCGCTTGAGCGAGGCGAGCGCGACACCTTTCTGATAGAGAGCCTCCGCGAAATCGGGTCGCAACTTGAGCGCGGCGTCGTAGAGCGTGAGCGCGTGTTCAAGCTCGCCCTTGGCGTGCGCGCTCTGCGCGCGCTCGAAGATTTGGACGGGATCGTCCGCCGCGCCATCGAGATCATCGTCTTGCGCGACGACCGCCGAGGCGCAGGCGAACAAGATCAAGAGCGCGGCGAGCGACGCGAAGAAACTTTGGCGAAAGGTTGCGGGCATCTGAGGAACGGCTGACGAAGGGTCGGAAAAATTTTAAGTTTGAATTGTGCGCCGAAGGGAGACCGTGAGCGCGGGGCGAGAATAACATGCACGCTCGCGGCTCGTCCACGCGGACGATTCACGCGAGCTTTCGTCATCTGGCTCTCGCCCGCGGGCTTTCGTCATCACCTTTTGATGGATGGCGGGTTGCGCGCGGAAAGATGCCTGAGATAACATCGGCGCACCGCTGATTTCGTGCTTAAATTTTCGTCAAGGCTTCAGGCGGCGTGCGTCCGCGACGCCGGTTCGCGCAAGAGTCGATTCACCCTCGGCGTCCGAGTTGGAGTAGAGATGGCTGTGGAGAGTCCGGCAGTTGAAGAGGCGACGCACGCCGCGTCGGAGTGTGCGCCCGCGACGCTCGCGAAAGAGGAAGCTTTGCGCGCACTCTTTCGCGCGGCGGGCTCCGTCCTCGTCGCCTACTCCGGCGGCGTTGATAGTTCTTACGTCGCACTCGTCGCAACCGAGGAACTCGGCGAACGCGCACTCTGCGTGACGGGCGACTCGGCGAGCCTCGCCGCCCGTCAACGCGAACAAGCGGCGGAGACCGCGCGCCGCTTCAACTTCAATCACGAAGTTATCCGCACCGAAGAACTCGCTGACCCACGCTACACCGCCAACCCGTCGAACCGTTGCTACTTCTGCAAGACCGAGCTGTACACGAAACTCGCTCCTCTGGCGCGCGAGCGCGGGATCGCTTTCGTCGTTGACGGCTCGACCACAGACGATCTGGGCGACTACAGACCCGGTCGAGTCGCCGCCTCGGAGCACGGCGTGCGCAGCCCGCTCGTCGAAGTCGGCATGAGTAAGGACGAGTTGCGCGCTTTGAGCCTGCGCGCCGGGCTACCGAACTGGGACGCGCCCGCGAGCCCTTGCCTGTCGTCGCGCGTCGCCTACGGGACTCAGGTCACGATCAAGCGGCTGCGCGAGGTTGAGACGGGCGAAGAGATCATGCGCGCGCTGGGCTTCCGAGAGTTTCGCGTGCGCCATCACGACGAGCTGGTGCGTTTGGAGATCGCGCCCGCGGAATTGGAGCGCGCGCTCGACCGGCGAGTTACAGACGAACTGGCGCGCCGCTTCCGCGCGCTCGGCTTCCGCTACGTCACGCTCGATCTGCACGGCTACCGCACGGGCGCGATGAATGAGGTCTTAAAGCCGTGACAAGTGACAGGTCATAAGTGACAAGCAAATCCGATTCCTGTTTTGCTTGTCACTTGTCACCCGTCACTCGTCACTTGATCGGAGATGACTATGGCGACTGCAATGGTTGATGACATGCGGCGGATCAGTAAAGAGGAAGCGAACCCGTTCGAGTCGATGATGGAGCGCTTCGACCGCGCCGCCAAGCTGCTCGATCTGAACCCAGACCTCTACGCCGTGATGCGCGTGCCGAACCGCGAGCTGAAAGTTTACATCCCCGTCAGGATGGACTCGGGGCGCATACAGGTCTTCGAGGGCTACCGCGTCCAACACAACTTCGCGCGCGGTCCCGCCAAGGGCGGCATACGCTACGCGCCCGACGTGACGATCGAAGAGGTGCGCGCGCTCGCCGCGTGGATGACGTGGAAGTGCGCGGTCGTCAACGTGCCGTTCGGCGGCGGGAAGGGCGGCGTCGTCTGCGATCCGCACCAGATGTCGATTGGCGAGTTGGAGCGCATGACGCGCCGCTATGCCGCCGAGCTGATCGACTTCATCGGACCCGAGAAGGACGTACCCGCGCCCGACATGAACACCAACGAACAGACGATGGCGTGGATCATGGACACTTACTCGATGCACGCGCGCCACACGGTCAACGCCGTCGTGACGGGTAAGCCCGTGGACTTGGGCGGCTCGAAAGGTCGGCGCGAGGCGACGGGGCGGGGAATCTTGTTTGTCGTCAACGAGGCGATCAAGCGTTTCGGGATGACACCGCCGCAGACGCGCGTCGTCGTCCAGGGATCGGGCAACGTCGGCGGCATCGGCGCGGAATTGATGCACGAGGCGGGCTATAAGGTCGTCGCCATCTCGGACGTGAACGGTGGTATCTACAACCCTGAAGGCATCGACATCCCCGCCGCGCTCAAGCACCTTGCCGCGACCCGTTCGTTTGAGGACTACCCGAACGTCCAGCGCGTCTCGAACACCGAGCTGCTCGAAATCGACTGCGACGTGCTCGTGCCAGCCGCGACCGAGAACCAGATCACCTCGGAGAACGCCGACCGCATCAAGTGCAAAATTCTCGCCGAGGGCGCGAACGGACCGACCACCGCCGCGGCTGACAAGGTGCTCCAGCAGAAGGGCATCTTCGTCATCCCTGATATCCTTGCCAACGCGGGCGGCGTGACCGTCTCCTACTTCGAGTGGGTGCAGGATCGCATGGGCTACTTCTGGAAAGAGGAGGTGGTCATCGAACGTTTGGAAGACATCATGGTCGCCAGCTTCAACGAGCTGGTGAAGTACGCCGACCGCCACGATGTCGATACGCGCACCGCCGCCTACATGCTGGCAATCGACCGCGTCGCCTACGACACGCGTATGCGCGGGATATATGCGTGAAAAAAATGTGTACGTTTTTTCGCGCTAAACCGTGAAAAAGTCTTGATTTCCGTGGCGATGTGGGTTAGGCTCTGCCGGAGTTTGTTACTCAGGAGCAAAGTCTAGGCGGTGTGAGCTTTAGGTGTGAATTCCTGTAGACCAAGCTCAGGGCGTTGACAGTAGCGTGCTGTTTCCGTATAAGCAGTAGGGCTACAGATTAAAGTTTGACCAGACGAATCAGGTGAGAGGCGCGAAGAGGCAGTCTTAAGCTCCCACGGGCACGTGCAAGTGTTCGGCTCCTCTCGCTGCTCCGCTCCAACTACGAAGCGTTACGGAATGAGGGCGGTAGCAGGTTTCTTTGACACTGAGGTGTACGCTTGTAGTTGGAGCGTCTGCGTTGCGTCGGGAAGTCGCGCGGGCGTGCGGTGTGCGAATCACACTGTGCGGCGTTGGCTAACTCGGAAAATGCGGTCGCCCCTTCCCGCAAAATTACATTACTCATTTCGCAGGAGGAATGCGATGAGACTCGCGAGAAGAGCGTCGTTCCTGATGCTCATGTCATTGGTACTGTGTGCCGCAGTGTCGGCGCAGACGCTGAGACCGTCGGACGACCCGCGCAATATCGCGCCGACCGTCGGCACGGGCGGACCTCCGGGCGGTCCCACAGGACTATTCACCATCTACGACGGGCAGACCCTGCGTAAAGGTGAATTTACATTCAGCATTGCTTACAGCAATTTCGACCGCGATCCCGGTAACGTCGACATCGTCGAAGTCCCGGTCAGCTTCCAAGTCGGCATTAACGACCACCTGGAGCTGTTCTTCAACACGGACGCTTATCGCGGTGTCAAGGTCAACAACCCGCAGAACCTGTCGAGTTTCTACTTGCCGAACTCGCAGCTTCGCTTCGGGAATACGCTGCTCGGCAGCGGCGCTGCGATCATTCTCGCTCCCCAAGCCGTGAGCGGGACGGGCGGCATTAGCGGCGCGGTCTTCCGCCCCGCCTTTAACCAGCCCTTCGTGCAGTTCCCGTTCGTCGGCGGACCCGGTCCGAACTTCGGGCTGACGGGCAACCGCATCGCTCCGCCGTTCACGAGCCGCCTCGGCTCGCCGACGACGCTCAACAACAACTTCGGCGCGGCGGGTAATTTCCCCGGCGTCGGCTCGCCCTGCGGCAGCATCCTGCCGGGCGTCGTGCTGACGACAAGAACCATACCGGCGAACTCGACCTTCAACACGCTTACCGTGCCCGACCTGTTCACCATCTGCCCCGCCTACCTGCCTGATGCGCCGTTCATCAACCGGCTCTATGGCGAGTCGGCGTTCAGCACATTCAGCGTAGGCGCGAAGTGGCGTTGGACGGGACCGAACAACCCGTTCGGCATCGGTATCATCCCCTTCTACCGCTTCTACGCGGACAAGGGTGACGACTTTGGCGGCTTCAACCAGCTCCAGCGCGGCGCGAGCCCCGGCGGCAATATCGGCGACTTCGGTCTCATCGGCTTCGTGGACGGTCGCCTGAGCAAGCACGTCAACCTCTCAGCGAACTTGGGTTACATCTTGAACAGTAACCCGCGCGGAAATTTCGGCGGCACCGAAGTGACGATGCTCGACCGAGGCGACGAGCTGCTCGGCGGCATAGGTCTCGACTTCCCCATCAATGAACACTTCCAGTGGATCAACGAGTTGAAGTCGGTGCAATACGTCGGCGGTCGCACGCCGAACGCCTTCCCGAACAACCCGGTCGATTTCCTGACCGGCATCCGCATCTTCCCGCGGCGCTGGTGGGGATTTAGTGCGTGGTATCGCCTGCACCTGAATCAGGAGGGCGACCGCATCATCGGTGGTCCAACTTTCCCGGCGGGATTCATCAGGTCTAAGGACCCGAATGGCTTCGGCTTCCAGTTCTTCGCCGGACACCGCAACCCGCGCGCTCCCGTCACGTTGCCGAACAACCCGCCGACCGTGACCGTCAGCGCCTCGCAAGCGCGCGTCACACTAGCGGCGCAGTGCTCGCCCGATCAGATGCCCGACCCGAATTGCACGGCGTCAGGCTCGACCGTCTCCTTGACGGCTAACGCCACCGATCCGGACGGCGACACGCTGCTCTTCACGTGGTCAACGACCGGTGGGCGCATCACGGGCGATGGTCCGAACGTGACGTGGGATCTGTCGGGCGTCGCGCCCGGCAGTTACACGGCGAGCGTCGAAGTGGATGACGGCTGCGGCTGCATCGCCTACTCTTCGACGACCGTGGTTGTGGATCGCTGCCCGTGCATACCGACACCGACGCCTGCGCCGATCTTTACGCCGACGCCGACGCCGACACCTTCGCCGACGCCTCCGCCTCCGGAGTTATCACGGAAGTTCGACCAGTACGGCAATATTCCGCGCAACGACGTGAAGGCACGCCTCGACAACTTCGCCAACGAGTTGCAGGCGAACCCGGGTGCTCAGGGCTACATCATCGCCTACGGCGGTCGTGTGGGTCCGGCGGGCGAGGCGCAACGCAGAGCGGACTTCGCCAAGGACTACCTCGTCAACACGCGCGGCATCGATGCTGGACGCTTAGTCACCATTGACGGAGGATTTATGGAGGAGGCGACCACAGAACTGTGGATCGTGCCCGCGGGTGCACAGCCGCCCACGGCATCTCCGACGGTTGATCCTTCGCAGGTCAAGACCTCGCGTCCGCCGGTGCGCCGACGCGGTCGCCGCAGACGTGATGATGACGAATGACCTTTAACCGCTCGCGCCTCCTTCGCTAGAGGCGTGACCTGAACCGAGAGCGGGCGACGAATCCTTTCGTGATTCGTCGCCCGCTCCGTTTTTTTTATTTAGACTCGGCGGCGCGGGTAGGCGCGCCGGATTTTAATAGTACAACCGCGTCGCTTCCGTTGAACATCGAAAAGCTCTAAGCTACTCTCCTCGGCTTCGCGTCGAGAGCGTCTCGCACGGACGCGCCACGCGGAAGCATCAAACCCACGGAGTTAAGATTTGACTGACGCACAGAGGATAATGATGACTCGTCTGACGAAAAGACTATTCCTGCTCTTCGCGATCCTTTCACTTGTCGCCCCCTTCACGCCGCTCCCGCACCGCGCCAGCGCCGAGACGCACCTCGACACGACCGAAGACGCCGCCCAGCGCCCGATCAATTGGACGATCTCAGGTCCGATGGGCGGCGACGCGCGCGATCTGGCGATGGATTCAAACGATCCGCACCACCTCTTGATGGGCACCATCGACGGGCAGATTTACGAAACGACCGACGGCGCGAAAACGTGGTCGCGTCTGCCGAGCTTCAACCATCCCGGTCGCTACGTTGATAACATCATCATCGATCCGCGCGACTCGAAAGTGATCTATGTCGCATTGCACAAGCACAAAGAGCCGGGCGGCTTCTTCAAGTCAACCGATGGCGGGCAGACGTGGAAGGAGTCGCAGGAGTTGAAGACCGAGGCGCTGCACTCGCTCACGCAGTCCATCTCTAACCCGGACATCCTCGTCGCCGGATCGAACACGGGCATCTATCTGACGAAGGACGCAGGCGAGACGTGGGAGCTATTGCCTACGTCAGCCTATCCGGACATCCGCAACATCGAGTCGCTCGCCGTCGATCCGCGCAACAACGATCACATCTACCTCGGCACGTGGCACCTGCCGTGGAAGACCGTGGACGGCGGCAAGACCTGGAAGTCGATCAAGACGGGCATGATCGACGACTCCGACGTGTTCGCTATCACGATTGATCAGCGCAACCCCGATCACGTCATTGCCTCAGCGTGCAGCGGCATCTACGAATCGAAGAACGCGGGCGATCTCTGGCGCAAAGTTCAGGGCATCCCGTCGCAGTCGCGCCGCACGCGCGACATCATTCAGCACCCGTCGCAGCCGAACGTCATCTTCGCCGGCACGACCGAAGGCTTCTGGCGCTCCGCGAACGGCGGCGACTCGTGGATGCTCACCACCTCGCGCCAGCTTGAGATCAACTCCATCGCCGTCCACCCCAAAGAGCCGAACACGATCTACATCGGCACGAACAACTACGGCGTGATGATCTCGCGCGACGGCGGCAAGAACTTCCTCCCCTCGAACGAAGGCTATTCGGGGCGGCGCGCCTACTTCATCCTGCCTGACCGCGAGAAGTCGGGTCGCGTCTATGCGGCGACCATCAACACGGCGACCGGCGGCGGCTTCTTCTTCGTCTCGAACGACGGCGGCACGACGTGGCAGCCCTCGATGCGCAACATGCCGAATCGTCTCATCGCCTACTCGATCTTGCAGGATCAAACAAACGCTGACACGGTCTACCTCGGCACGAACCTCGGCGTCTATCGCTCGCTCGACCGCGGCGCGTCCTGGTCGCCCATCGGCTCGCCTGAAGAGAACGCGACGCCCGTGAAGAAAAAGCCTGCGCGCCGCTCAGCCCGTTCGCGACGCGCTGCCACATCGCGAGGCGCGGCGACAAGTGCGCGCGACGACGCTTCGAGTGCACGCGCTGCTTCGTCGAGTTCACGCGTTGCCTCTTCGAGTCCGCGTGCGGCGTTGCCCGTTCCGACCGGGCGCGCGCGTCGCCCTGCACCTGCGCAAAGAGAGCCGCGCCCCGCGCCTGCTGCGAGCGCGGCGAGCGCGGCGTCGCAGGCTGACGACAAGAAGATGATGATGCGCGCGCAGGTGGTGCTCGGCGGGCTTGGCTACAGCATCGGCGAGCCGGATGGCGTGGCGGGCACGCGCACGGTCGCCGCGCTGCGTCGCTTTCAAGCCGACAAGGATTTGCCGCAGACCGGCAGGCTCGACGACGCGACCTTAAATGCGCTCGGTCTTGGCGGCGGCAAGCAGACTGTTGAAGAGGCAAAGGGCGTGCAGACCGCGCCCATGGGGCTCACCGAGACGATCAACGCGCTCGGCTACTTTTACGAACCGGGTGGACAGTTCAAGCTGCTCGCCGCAACGAACAAGGGGCTCTATAAAACCGTCGCGTCCGATCCGGCGAAGGGCTGGCTCAAAGTTCCATTCGGCGCAGGCTTCGATGAGCGCGCTCTCTGTTTTTCGACCCATCCGCAAAACCCGCAGACGATCTACGTCGGCACGGCAAACTCCGGCGTGCTCGTTTCGCGCGACGCCGGGCAGACGTGGCAACAGGTAGCGGACGTTTCCGCCGCCGCGCCCGTCAACGTCATCGAGCAAGACCCGCAGCGCCCCGGCTACATCTACGTGGGCACGACACAGATGCTCTTCATGTCACACGACGGCGGCGAAAAGTGGGAGCGGCGCGGCGGAAATCTGCCTTACGGCAGTTTCACGAGCATCCTCATCAACGCGCAGAACCCGGACGAGATTTTCGTCGGTAGCGCGTTCGAGAATCCGGAGAATAACGGCGTGTTTCATTCCACGGACGCGGGCGTCACGTGGAAGCGCGTCGATCCCGATCTGCCGAGCCGCCGCGTCTGGGCGTTAGCCTTCGACACAAACAACCCCGGCAGGCTCTTCGTCGGCTCTCACTCGGCGGGCGTCTATGTCGCGCAGCGCGACCTGAGCGCGACGGCCACGGCGGTCGCGAAATAAAAGATCGTGAACCGTAAATGGTGAATCGTGAATCGAAGCTCGAAGCGGCGGGCGTTGAATCTTTTCTTTCAAGGCTCGTTAACTTCAATCACTGTTGACGATTCACGATTCGCGATTTTCGATTCACGATTCACGATGGATAGCTCTCACAGCCTTGACACGCTCGCGCTTCGCCGTGTACATTGCCGACCTATCCGGTCTAATGATGCCGGTGATTGTCGGGTCACGCGGGTGATCCTCGGGTAAGACGGACATCGAAAACTTTTTCATCCAAACTTCTCGACGGCTCGCATCCCGCCTCCCCCTCAAAGCCTCCGACAATCACCCCCGACATCGCCAGCAACTCGACGCGCCGCGCGTGCGTCCGCGCCGACTCGCTCGCGATAGTCGTCGCCTCGAAGATCGGATCGGCGCGCGCACGTGCGTGTGCGCGACCGTAAGCCGGAGGAGCCCAAGGAGTTCGCATGTCCACTGAAGAGAAGCCGCTCGGCGGCGAAACCGAAAACAACAACACACCGGCGGAGGGCGCGGAAGCCGCGCACGCCTCTGCCGCAAGTCCCGCGACGAGTAACGAGTCGCAGCCAACCGCAAGCGCGGGCACGGCTGCCTCGACCGCAAGCGCGCCCGCGCCAGCCGCGCCGCCGCCGACTGCCACGCCGCCGCCGACTGCCACGCCGTCAAACGCCGCGCACGACGACGAAGAGGACGCGCGCCCGGGCGGCGACTTCGACTTCGGCGCCATACTCGATCAGTATGAGCAGGAGCAGGCGCAGTTTCAGGAAGGCTCGGTCGTCAAGGGCATCGTCGTCGGCGTGACTGATCGCGGCGTGATGATCGACTTCGGCTTCAAGTCCGAAGGCGTCGTCCCCGCCGAGGAGTTCACGGAGAACGGCGAGCTGACGGTCAAGCGCGGCGACGAGGTTGAAGTGCTCGTCAAGACGATGGAGTCGCAGGAGGGCGTGCCCGTGCTCTCGCGCGCCGACGCCGTCAGGATGCGCGCGTGGGACGATCTCGAAACGGCTTACCGCGAAGGCACGCCCGTCAAAGGTAAGATCGTCGAGCGCGTGAAGGGCGGCTTGCGCGTGGACGTTGACGGCGTGGCGGCATTCTTGCCCGGCTCGCAGATCGACGTGCGACCCGTGCGTAATCTCGACTCCTATCGCAATCAAGAGGTCGAGGCGAAGGTCATCAAGCTCAACCGCAAGCGCTCGAACGTCGTGCTTTCGCGCAAGGCTCTGATGGAGGAGCAGAACTCCGGCAAGAAGGACGAGACGCTCGCGCACCTCGAAGAGGGCATCATCGTTGACGGCGTGATCAAGAACCTGACCGACTACGGCGCGTTCGTGGACTTGGGCGGCATCGATGGGCTGCTCCACGTCACCGACATGAGTTGGGGGCGACTCCAGAACCCCGGTGAGATGTTCCGCGTCGGCGAGAATGTGCAGGTTAAAGTTTTGAAGTTCGACCGCGAGCGCGAGCGCGTCTCTTTAGGCTACAAGCAGTTGTTGCCCGACCCTTGGGAGAGCGTTGACGAGCGGTTCATCATCGGCAGCCGCGTCGGCGGCAAGATCGCGAGCGTGACGGACTACGGCGCGTTCGTCGAACTTGAACCCGGCATCGAGGGACTCGTCCACGTCTCCGAGATGAGCTGGTCGAAGCGGATGAAGCACCCTTCGAAGATGGTCAACGTCGGCGACACGGTAGATGCTGAAGTGCTCGGCGTCGATCCCAAGGCGCGGCGCATCAGCCTCGGCATGAAGCAGATTCAAGCGAACCCGTGGGACACTTTGCGCGACCGCTATCAAGTAGGCACGCGCGTGCGCGGTCGCGTCCGCAACCTGACGGACTTCGGCGCGTTCGTCGAAGTGGAAGAGGGTGTGGACGGGCTCGTCCACGTCACAGACATTTCTTGGAACAAGCGCATCAAGCATCCGGGCGAGGTCTTGAAGAAGGGACAGGAGATCGAGGCGGTCGTCACCAACATCGACACGCAGAACCGTCGCCTGTCGCTTTCGATCAAAGACACCGAGCCGAGTTCGTGGGATAAGTTCATCAACGAACACAAGCCGGGAGACATCGTCCACGGGCGCATCACGCGGTTCGCGAACTTCGGCGCGTTCGTCGAGTTGGCGGAAGGTCTCGAAGGTTTGTGCCACGTCTCGGAGTTATCGGAGGAGCGCGTCGAGAAGCCGGAGGACGTGGCGAAGATCGGTGACGAGATGGACTTCCGCATCCTTCGCATCGAGCCTGAGAACCGGAAGATCGGTCTCTCGGCGCGCGCGGCGAAGTCGGACGAGGCAGTCTCCTACGACACGAAGAGCTACTCGACCGAGGCGAAGGGCGG
This sequence comes from Acidobacteriota bacterium, assembly GCA_032230165.1. Taxonomy (GTDB): domain Bacteria; phylum Acidobacteriota; class Blastocatellia; order Pyrinomonadales; family Pyrinomonadaceae; genus JAIVGV01. The sequence goes on from JAVXVR010000072.1 coordinate 11,875, forward strand.
CATGGCTTCGCTCGCTGAACTCGCCAACCTCGGCTTCGGCACGAGCGCGGCGGCGGCGGCATCCTCTGCTTCAAGCGGCACGGAGAAAACTTCGAGCGCCGACGCAGAGAAGACTCCGAGCGTTGAGGCGAGCGAGAACACAGTCGAGAGCGCCGTCGAGAGCCCGGTCGAAAGTAAGCCGGTCGAAAGTAAGGTAGAGAACGAAGAGAAGTTGGAAGAGAAGACTGAAGAGACTGTGCCCGCGCAGGAAGGCGGCGAAGCCTAAAGTTAGCGCAGGGCGCGAGATCGCGATCAGACGGGGCGGAGGTGAGGGCGCGAAGTTCTTGCCTTCGCCCTTTCGCTTTACCCGCCGCCGACGGATCGTCGTAAGCTCTTGGCGGAGTGAAGTTTGAGTCTTGCTAGGAGCGGAAGATTTCTGATACTGTAGGTTCTCGGACCCTGACAGTCGGAAACCCTGGCGATCTCTGAGGCTGGATCGTCCGTGCAAACGGCGCCATGCTGTTGCTTCGTGGTGAGGTGACATGACAATGACGAAAGCAGAGTTGGTCGAAGACGTGGCGCGCGCGGCGGAGCTGACGAAGAAGGACGCCGAGCGGCTCGTCGAGATCGTCTTCGAGAGCATCATCGACACGCTCAACGGCGGCGAGAAGATCGAGCTGCGCGGCTTCGGGTCTTTCCGCGTGCGCGAGCGCGGCGCGCGGCGCGGTCGCAACCCGAAGACGGGCGACCCAGTGGACATTCCCGCCAAGCGCGTGCCGTATTTTAAGCCCGGGAAAGAACTCAAAGAATTGATCAACGACCCCCACGCGGGCGCGAATCTTTCTGCGCACACCGACGGCGGCGCATCCTCCTCTTCAACTAACGAGACCGACGGCGGCTCCGGCAACCAAACTCCTCCGCTCATGTAGCAGCAGCCGACCCGGCGGCGAGACGACTAACGTGGACAGGCTGTGGACTCCCTGGCGCTACCAGTACATCAGCGGCGTATCCGGCGGCGAGACGAAGGACGATTCGTCTTGCGTCTTCTGTCCTATCGCCTCTGACCCCGCGTCAGACGAACGCAACTTCGTCCTCCACCGCGCGCGCCACAACTTCATCCTCCTCAACCTCTACCCCTACACGAGCGGTCATCTCATGATCGTCCCCTTCGCGCACGCCGCAGACCTCGACGCGCTCCCGAAAGACGCGACGGACGAGTTGATGGACTTGGCGAAGCGCGCGCAGGCTGTGTTGCGCGAAGCCTACCGACCCGACGGACTCAACCTCGGCATGAACCTCGGTCGCGCCGCCGGTGCGGGCGTCGCTGGTCACGTACACCTCCACGCGCTCCCGCGCTGGGTCGGCGACGTGAACTACATGACCACGGTCGGCGAAACCCGCGTCCTGCCCGAAGATTTGCCGATGACTTTTAAGAGACTGCTTGGTAAGTTCTAATTCTGCTATTTGGTAATGAGTTAACAGGGATGAGTCAATATCCAAGAACGATCAGGTTGTAAGGAAGACGGAATCGTGTATGACCATACAGAGCCTCGGCTAATGAGCGAGTATTATCATAATCCTTATTGATCTTTGGCTGATTTCCTGCCAGATATTTATAGGCTTGTGGAACTGCAAGTACTAGGTAATCCACATTGACCATAACTGAAGCTTGGATTAGATCGCGATAAACTGCATTACCCATCCACGCCCGCCCGGCTTCGATTTCAAGCGCACATTTCCATTCGCGATGATATGCATCTATCTGATAGCGAACTGTCGGTATTCCATTCTCACCATAAAATACAGGTCTCTCAATTATTTGAGCCTGTCGCTTTCCGCCTTCAACTTCGAAGCCAGCTTTTACTAAATCATTTCGTAGCACACTGAGAACAGCGTCACTTGTTAGCCCTTTCGCTAGTGACAAAGTGGCGATGAGTGGCTCATGTGCCTCAAAGACAGATACGAGCTCACTTGTGAAAGCGGGCGGCGGCTCAGTTTGTGGAAATGTTGAGAATCGGATCGAGCTTCTAGCCATAGAACTATTATCCAGCACGCATCACTTCTTCGTCACAGCCTCATCCTCAACCTCGCCGCCTTTGCTAATGGGAACTTCGGCGGCGGTGGCGTAGGTGACGCCGCGCTCTTCGGTGTCGAGGTCTGAGAGGGGGAGCGGCGTGAGCGCGGAGGTGATGCCGGTGGGTGGGGGATTGAAGCCCGGATAGTCTATGCGCGCGTGGTAGAGGGCGACGAGCGAGTGTGTGATCGATTCGCGGATCGCCGTCAGCTCTCTGAGCGTCAGGTTGCATTCGTCGAGCTGCCCGTCGGTGACGATCGCCTCGAAGATTTTGCCGACGATGGTGCTGATGTTTTCCGGGTCGGGTCGGGCGAGCGAGCGTGCCGCTGCCTCGCACGAATCCGCCAGCATCATGATCGCCGATTCCTTGAACTGCGGCTTCGGACCGGGATAGCGAAACTCCGCTTCGTCCACCTCGTCGCCGTGGATGGCTTGCGCCTGTGCCTTGCGCAAGAAATAGTGGAGCGTGCGCGTGCCGTGGTGCTGCGGGATGAAGTCAAC
>JAVXVR010000162.1:0-4610 GCA_032230165.1 Acidobacteriota bacterium
TGGACTTCGGCAACCGTACGCTGCAAGAGATGCAGTGGGACTTCGGCAAAAACGTCTGCCTCCTGCACGAGTACGACAGCTACCGCGACGCCAAAGAGGACGCGCGCCGCAGGGGCGGCGTCGGCGCAGCATGTAGCTGCCAGTAGTCATCAGGGGCTGACTAAATCAACGGCGTTAAATGTTGATGCCCGCGCGTCGCGATGAAAGCGACGCGCGGGCGTTCTTTTTCAAGCAGACTTTTTGCGGGTTTACGCTTCGCGCGCGACGCGACTTTCAGCCTCACCGACCGAGCGCGTTCCAAACGAACGTCAGCGCGGTTTGGCTGCGCGCCGTGAGGAACGACCAGCCGTGATCGCCCGCGACCAAGTAGAACTCGTGCTTGACTCCTGCCTCTGTGAGCACGGCGTCGAGTTTCTGATTTCCGGCTTGAAAGCCGTAGCGGTCGTGGTCGCCCACGTCGAAGTAGATTTTCAGACTCTTGACGGCAGCGGCGTTCGTGCGCGCGAGCGCGAGCGGGTTGTTCGCTTGAAAGTATGCGAGGTCTGGCGGCGTGCCGAACAGTTTCGTCGCGAGCGCGTAGCGGTAGCCCGCGCGGCGATCCGTCGCGTCCGAGGGCGGCGCGGGCAGTTCGTCGAAGAGCGCGGCGCTGTGCGCGGCGACGCCCGCGAACAACTCTGGGTGTTTGAACGCAATCAAGAGCGCGCCGTAGCCGCCCATCGAGAGTCCCTCGATGACGCGCGCCGAAGGCTTCGCCACGGTGCGATAAGTTTTATCAACGAACGGCAGGAAGTCTTTGACAATCGCGTCCTCGTAGCGCGCTCCGTCCTTCGCGTTCAAATAAAAACTGTTCGCGCCGTAAGGCATCGCCACGAGAAAGTCTCCGACCTTGCCCGCCGCGCGCGCTTCTTCGAGGCGCGCCTGCATCCCCTCCGTCTCCCAACTCCGCTCATCGTTGTTCAGACCATGCAAAAAGATGACGACCGGGTAACGCTGCGACTTCTTCGCGTCGTATGACGCCGGGAGAGAGATCGCGCAGCGCACCTTCTGCCCTAAGCTTACCGACTCAAACTCCGTGTACTCAATGCGACTCTTCGGCGCGACAGCTTGCGTCGCAGTCGGCTGTTGCGGCGCGGCGACTGGAATTTGAGTCGCGTCGTCAGTGCGTGCGATCTCTTTAGCAGTCGCGCACGCCGCGAGCGCGAGCAGTGCGGCGAGCAGGAGCACGGCGAGTGTGGCGCGCGGTCGCGTCCCGTTGTTTCGCGCGGTCGCGCGTCGTGCGAGGCGGCGTGTGCGGTCTTTCAAGTTTCCTGTTTCCTTTCTCGTTTCCCTGCGCGCGTCTCTTAACCAACTCCGCGCCGACGCGCTACTCCTTGGGCGTGGGGTGCGTCGGAAAGTGGTTGAGCCCGAGGCGGGCGGCTGAGCGGTCGGAGAGATCGATCATCGCGGCGGCGTTGATCGCGGCGGCGATGCAGATCGTCTCGCTGATCTCCTCTTTGGTCGCGCCGAGCGCGAGCGCCTTCTTCATGTGCCCGTCCAGACACCCCTCGCAGTTGGCGACCAGAGACGCCGCAATCGAGATCAGCTCCTGCACCTTCGGATCGAGCACGCGCCGCTCCGGCGTGTAATACAGCTCCTTGTAGTACGCGCCGTAAACTTTCTTCATCCTCGGCTCAAGCATCGAGTACGAAGACGGCGCGGCTTCGCCCGCGAGCGGGATCAAGACTCCGGTCTGATCGTCAACTACCGAAGGCGCTTTGGAGAGCGGCGCGGCGTCGGGCGCGTCAGTCGCGTCGCCGCCTACAGGCGACGACGCGACTGACGCGGACTGAGACGCTTGTGTGACTGTCTTCTCGTCCATCAAAAGATTCTCCTCGCGAGCCGCGAGAGCCCTCGCGCTCTTTTTAAGTCAGCTTCAACTTCTCCGTGAGCGTGCGGTCGCCGTAGTGGAACTTGATGTCGATGTTCTTGCCCTGCTTGCCCACCCACATCTCCAACTGCGGAGCGACCGCTCCGCCCTTCGCGAACTTGATCGTCTTCTGACTGACGACCTGCGCGTCCTTCGGCGTCTCGACGAACACATCGCCCGCCTTCAAAAACGAGCCGCCCGTTTCGGCGGGCTTGAACGATTCGAGCGCGAGCGTCATGTCCGTGTTCGTCTTCGCGTTGCGCGGCGTGATGACGAAGGCGTAGTCGCCGGGCGTGAGTTTTTTGCCGTCGTAGGTCGCGGGCACATTCAGGCGCAGGTGCGCGATGGGCCACGCGCGCCCGGAGTAGTAGCCGTTGTTGCGTGAATCAATGCCTGTCTCGATGTAGCCGAAGGTCGCCTCGCCCCACGGCAGGTTGAGGTAGCGCACCTCGACGGCGTTCTTCGTCTTGCCGTAGTCGGCGGCGGTGGTCTGGATGGTGGTGAGCTTACGCTTATCAACCGGAGCCGCATTCATCTGACTACCATCTTGCGCCGCAACGACCGCGACATGCGCGACGAGTGCGACGAGGAAAAGCAGCGACAGCGCGAGCGCGCCGAGCTTGTTCTTGGACATGTTTGAAGTTCTCCTCTCGAAAATTGCCCGGTGGCGGGCGTCCGCGATTTGCTCTCTGATACGAGCGCGACGGCGCGACTGTTTCAACGCGGACGCGACGCGAGGGTCGCAAGCAGCGCGCGGCGTCCAAAAAATCGTACCCGCGTTCAAATATTCGTATCGTGCGACGCGTTCGCTTCAACGCGCGGCGGGTGCGCCCCCTTCGACCGTTTGCAAAAACTCTGTGAGTGCTCTCATGTACTCGTCCGGCGCGGCGTCGAACGCGCGACCGTGTGTTGCGCCCGCGACGATGAGTTTTCGCTTGAGCGGACTCAAGGCGGCGGCATAGAGCGGCTCTAAGACCGTCTCGTTCGGCATACGCCGGTCGTTCCCCGATCCGATAAAGAAGATTGGTTGTCGAATCCGTCGCACCGCCGCGAGCGCGTCGAAGTCCGTCACGCGAAAGCTCAGACGCCACGCCGTGAACTTTATCAACAGCGTCGCGAACGGGAAAGCCGGGATCGGCGTGAGCGCAGAGATGTGATGACGCGCCGTGTCCGCAAACGAGAGAAAGCTCGATTCCGAGACGACGCCTGCGAGTCGCGCATCGTCTTGCGTCTCCGCTGCCGCGAGCAGCGTTGCCGCCGCGCCCATCGAGACGCCGAAGAGCACGATCCGGTTTTGCGGCTCGCGCGCTTCCGCGAAACGCAGCGCCGCTTCCACGTCGCGCCGCTCGTAGTAGCCGATGGACGAAAACTCGCCGGTGCTCTTCCCGTGCCGACGCAGATCGTAGAGCAGCACGCCGTAGCCCTGTTGCCACAGGCGCACGCCCCGATCCAGCGTCTCGTAGCGCGAGCGAAACAGTCCGTGCGTCATGACGACCGTGAGTTGATGAGAGCGCGCGGGCAGATACCAGCCCGAAAGCTTGATCCCATCAGACGACGCGAACGATACGTCCTCGAACCGTGCGCCCTGCGCGGCGGGCGTGTCCGTTCGCACGCGCTCGTCGGGTCGCGTCCCCGCCTTCGTGATCGCGAAGCTCAACAACCATGGCAGGACGAGGAAGACGACGAGCAGCAGCGCGACGAGTGCGCCCGCGAGTTTGCGCGCGACGGGACGCCCGCGTCCGCCCGCGTCACTTCTCTTTCGTCCAACTCGCGTCGCTTCACGACTCGACGCCTCACGCCTCGCTGCTTCGCCCACGTCGCTGTCACGCGCCCCGTGCGGGTCTTCGATCTTCCTCAAGCTCAGCCACGCGCAGAGCGTGAGCGCGGCGCTCAACAAGCCGACGCCGAAGAGTCCCATGCCCTGATACGCGCGCGCGCCCGCGACGACCGCCAGCGCGATGCCGAGCTGCGAAGAGGCGTTGCGTAGCGCGACGTATGCCGTGCGCTCCGCGGGCTCGACGAGTTCCGTAATCAACGCCTGCAAAGGCGCGACGCGCAAGGCGGCAAGAAATGCCGTCGCGCCGATGACAACCCACAGTAGTGCGCCCCGGTTAAACGTCGCGACGAGCAGGACGAAGAGCGACATCCACAAACTGCCCCACACAGCGACGCGCCGCTTGCCGAACCTGTCCGCGAGCGCCCCGCCCAAAGCTCCGCCCGCGACCGCCCCCGCGCCCGCCACTGCATAGACGAATGCCACCTCGCCCGACTTCGCTTGAAATGCGTCGGAGAGCCACGTCGCTAAGTAAGTCGTCAGACAGACCAGACCGCCGGAGACGAAGAACGCGCTCACGATGCCGCGTCGCGTCGAGCGCGTCCGCATCGCCAGCTTCCAGAGCGACGCCCCACGAGCGTCATTCTCATCTTTCGCGGCGCGCGCTTCACGCTCCGCCTCGCGTGACTTTGCGAGCGGGAACAGACGCACGAGCACGGCGGCTGTGGCGACGAGCGCGGCGGTCAAAACGAAGACCACGCGCCAGCCCGCGCGACCCGCGAGCCACGCGCCGACGGGGACGCCGAAGACGGGCGCGAGAAAATAGCTCACCGCCACGCCGCTCATCTGACGCCCGCGCCGCGCGTAACTGGAAGCGTCCGCGAGCGCCGCGATGACAAGCGCGGAGATGAGCCCGCCCGCAAGCCCCGC
>JAVXVR010000163.1:0-5910 GCA_032230165.1 Acidobacteriota bacterium
TCGCCATCGCGTCCTGCTTGAACGCGCCTGTGAGTTGCAGCGCCATCAAAAAGTCGGACGCCTTGCGTATGCCGCGCACGAGGTTGTTCTTCATCCCGATGATCGTCGGGCGACCCGCGCCCGAAGCAATCGCGATGTGATCGAAGCCGAGCGACCAGGCGTCTTCAATCGAGAGCGTCCCGCCGAAACGCACGCCGCCGTAGAAGCGGAAGCGTTCGCGGCGCGCGAGCGTGAGGTGCACGAGCGTTAGGAAATTTTTGTCCCAGCGCACCGTGATGCCGTACTCCGAGACGCCGCCGAAGCCCGCGAGCACGCGCCGCTCAAGCGAAGTCTCGATCTCGCGCACGTCTCTCACCGCGCGCGGCACGCGACGTCCGCCGTCACCAGTCAGCAACTCTTCGAGCGGCTCGATCTTCAAGCCGTCTATGCCGACGACGCCGAAGCCTTCGTTCAAAAGGTAGTGCGCGAGCGTGTACCCGGCGGGACCTAAACCGACGACGAGGACGTTGCGACCGTTGTAGGGCAGCGCGTAGGGACGTTTCGCGTTCAGAGGATTCCAGCGTGTGAGCAGCGAATAAATCTCGAAGCCATAAGGCAACGCGAGCACGTCCGTCAGCACGCCCGTCTCGGCTTGCGGGATGTTGACGGGCTCCTGCTTCTGGAAGATGCAAGACTTCATGCAGTCGTTGCAGATGCGATGACCCGTGCCCGGACACATCGGGTTGTCTATGATGACGAGAGCCAACGCGCCGATTGAATCGCCGCGCGTTTGCAGCACGTGCATCTCGGAAATCTTCTCATCGAGCGGGCAGCCCTCCAGCACGATGCCGAGCGGGTTGCGTTTGTACGAGCCGTCTTTTTCGTGCAAGCCCTTCGAGCAAGAATCCTTGTCGCGCTCGTGGCAGTAGAGGCAATAGTTGACTTCGTCTAAGACTTCGCGCCGCGTGGCACGCGCGTCGGTGAGACTGAAGCCGACGCGGCGACGCAAGTTCTGATCGAGACCGCGCATCTGCTCCGGCAAGTCCGCGTTCGGACGTTCGAGTTGGACGAGGTGCTCGTAGTCGAGCGGGTGCGGCGTGTGGAAACTGACCCAACCGCGCACACGCGCCTTCGCCTCGGCTCGCGTCATGTGAACGGAAGCCCACGTCTCGACCAGACGCAGCGCGCTCCGCACGAATCGCGCGTCGTCGTTTTGCCCCACAAGGCTCTGACCGGCGACGCTCTGACTCGCGACGTTTTCAACCGCGTCACTCTCAAATTGCTCCAAGGCACGCGCCGCCGCTTCATTCGCAACGCGTGCGCGCGCCTCTTTGATCTCGCCCGCCGTCGCCGCGTCGCCCTCTGACCCCTCGCCGCGCGCGCAGAACTTCTCCCACGCGAGCAGACGCGCCGTCATGCGCGCGACGCCAAGCTCGTCGTCCGTGCCGAGTGTATCGGCGAACGCCGCGCGGCGTAATGATTCGAGCGCGGCGTGCATCTCGTCCACGTCGTAGGTCAGAGCCTTCTCGGCGGGGACGCGCTTTACTGCGCGGCGCGTGATGAAAGTTTTGAATTCAAAAATCGCGTCCTGCGCACGGATCGACTCCATGTGCGCCGCGCGCTCGCGCTCAACGTCGAAGAGTCGCGCGACGAAGCGCGAGAGGTGTTCGGCGGCGGCGATGAGCAGGTCGGCTTCCGTCTTCGTGCCCTTCAGGTTCGCGCCGCGCGCGCGCGTGTATTCGAGAAGCGCGGCGTAGAGCGTCGCGTCTTCGCGCTCAAGCTCCGCGTAGAAGCGCGCGGTCAGTTCGCGCAGGCGTTGTGGTCTGTAGAGGTCGGCGTAGGTGAAGCCTTCGACACCTAAATTGAAATCAGTTCCGGGCGTGGCTGCGGGCGAGACGTGGCGGTCGTTCGAGGTCGTGTTCAGCATAAGCTCGATGAAACTTTTAACGGGGCAGGACGCTCTCGCAACGGAGTATAACACCGCGATGACGCGCCGCGTAAACGCCACACATCCGCTTGCCAACCCCGCGCGGACGTACTTATAATCCCTCTGTTTCCGGCGCATTGGTGTAGTTGGTTAACACGCCGCCCCACAAAAAGTATGCTTAAACGAAGGTGGGATAAGCACCAGTTAAGAGAGGCTGTCAAAGTTTCCACTTCGTGGTCAGGCGTGATGCGGTGCTTGGATTTGGCGGTGGCAGGTAATAGCGTCAAGGCGATACAGGCTTCGGTTAATGAGCTTGGCTTGGATGTTTCACACTTCAAAGGGCATGGTTGGAGTAAGGGTATGTTTGGTCTGCCTTCTCCTCCCCAAACTATTTCCTTGAGTGAGATTCTAGTAGAGCAATCCAGCTATACCAGCTCGAAGGATTTGAAACGACGATTATTTAAGTCTGGATTAAAAGAAAAGCGTTGTGAGTGCTGTTCAAACATTGAATGGATGGGGCAAGAGATTCCTTTACAACTTGATCACATAAATGGTATTAGGAGTGATAATAGAATAGAGAATTTACGCATTCTCTGTCCCAACTGTCATGCGTTGACCCCAACGTGGGGAGGAAGAAATCATAAGGCCCGTTCGTCTAGGGGTTAGGACGTAGCCCTCTCAAGGCTAAAACACGAGTTCAATTCTCGTACGGGCTATCAATTTCACAAGGCGTCAAGGGCTTGAGTCCCGCTCGCGCCGTCAGGATGAGCGAAGAAGGTCGTGGTGAGTTACCGCGACCTTCTCTGTTTTTACCCGAGAAGTTATACTCAGCCACAGACGCACGCCTGCCGTCCACGTCCTATGCGCCCGCTCAAGCTACATACGAAGACGACGCTCGTCGCGTCGGCGATCACGCTCGCCGTCTTAGGCGTCGTGTTGGCGCTGGTCAGCGTGCGCGTGGCGGATCGCGTGCGCGAGGAGCAGAAGGCGCTCTCGACGGCGCAGGTTGCGGCGCTCGCCGCGCAGATCAGCCAGATGCCCGCGCCGCGCGACCCGGAAGAGCTGGCGCGCATGGCGACCTACGCGCATGGCGCGCGCCCAGACGCCGTGACGGTGCGCGTCTGGGAGCGCGTCGGGGGAGTCTTCAAAGAACTCGTGGCTTCGGCGGGGAGCGAACCCGCCGAGGAGATTCCCGAAGAGACGAAGGCGGCGCTCCGTAGCGGCATGACCTCGAAGAACGTCACCCCGCTCGTTGACGCTAATAACTCGCGCTACCGCGTCTTTGCGCCCTTCACCGAAGGCGGACGCGTGAGCGGCGCGGTCGAGATCGTCGAGCGGCTCGACAGCGCGACGACCATCGCGTGGCAGTACGGGCGCAGCGCCATCTGGCTCGGTCTCGCCGCCGTCGCCTTGATCACGCTCGGCGTCTCATTTCTCTTCCGCCAGACCGTCTATCGCCCCATCGAGCGCTTGCTCGACGCGATGGCGCGCGCGCGCGCGGGCGACCTCGACGCGCGCGCGCCCGACCTTGCGCCGAACGAGATCGGCATCCTCGCGCGCGAGTACAACAGCCTCATCACGCGGCTGCGCGCGATGACCGCGGAGCGCGAGCGGCAGAAGGACTTGTTGCAGGTGCGCGTCAACGAAGCGACCGCCGAACTCGCCGACCGCAACATCCAGCTCGAAGAGGCGAATCTCGAACTGTGGCGCACGGCGCGCCGACTCACAGAGCTTGAGCGACTCGCCGCCGCCGGTCAGACCGCCGCACAGTTCGCGCACGAGGTCGGCACGCCCTTGAATTTGATCAGCGGTCACGTTCAACTGCTGCTGCTTGCAGGCGCGCGCGGGGATGCGCCCGGCGGGCGCGAGCGACTGGAGACGATCAGCGCGCAGATCGAGCGCATCGAGCGGATCGTCCGCCGGATGCTCGACCGCACGCGACCCGAAACCGGCGAGATGGAGCCGCTCGACATGAACGCGCTCTTGCGTCGCACGTTCGATGCCACCACGCCGACGCTCGACGCCAAGGGCGTGCGTCTCGAAGCCTCCCTTGCAGAAGACCTGCCGCTCTTGCGCGGCGACGCCGACCGGCTGCAACAAGTCTTCATTAACCTCATCAACAACGCGCTCGACGCGATGCCCGAAGGCGGCGGGCTCGCCGTCACGACCTTCGTCGAGGACGGCGACGGCGCATCGGCGGACGCGGCGACGCGGAGCGCGGACAACGGCGCGGGCGAGACGGACGAGATGAAAGCGCCGCACGTCGTCGTTGATTTCGCGGACACGGGCTACGGCATGACTGACGAGGTGCGCGCGCGCATCTTTGATCCGCTCTACACGACAAAGGCGCGCGGGCGCGGGACGGGGCTCGGTCTGGTGGTGGTGAGCCAAGTCGTCGGCGATCACGGCGGGCGCATCGAGGTTGAGAGCGGGCGCGGGCGCGGCGCGCGCTTCCGCCTCATCTTTCCCGCCGGGCGCGACGCCGACGCGGATGTTGAGGGCGGTGTGGGCGAGCGGGAAATTGTCGCAGGCGAAACTTCGCGTGTTGGTTCGTGAGCGCGGCACGGGTGAAGCATCAGGGGCGCGTGGAAGGAAACTGATGAAACGGATTCTTGTGATCGATGACGACGCGGCGTCGTGCGAACTGCTCGGCGAGATTTTCGCGGCGCAAGGCTGGGAGACCGCGAGTGCACAGGAGCCGCAAGCCGCGCTCGCGCTCGCGGAGCGCGAGAGTTTCGATCTCGTAGTGAGCGACATCAACCTTGAAGCCGCGCAATCGGGGCTCGATATCCTGCGCGCGCTGCGGGGTCGCGCGCCCGTCATCCTTGTCACGGGCTTCGGCACGCTCGACGCGGCGGTCGAAGCTTCGCGCGAGGGCGCGTGGGACTTCATCTCGAAGCCGTTCAAGGTGGAGGAGGTGGTGGCGGCGGCGAGGCACGCGCTTGAGCGCGCGAAGGCGAAGACGGAGGCGCGCGTCGAGTCGAGCGCGGAAATTTTGTCGGCGCGAAACGCCGAGGCGGGACTCGTCGGTCGCGCGCCCGCGATGATCGAGCTTTACAAAGAGATCGCGCGCGTCGCGCCTTCGCGCTCGACCGTGCTCATTATCGGCGAGTCGGGCACGGGCAAGGAGGTGGTTGCACGTTCCATCCACAAGCACAGCCCGCGCGCCGAGCACGCCTTCGTCCCCGTCAACTGCGGCGCGCTCACAGAGACCCTGCTTGAAGCAGAGCTGTTCGGTCACGTGCGCGGAGCGTTTACGGGCGCGGAGCGCGACCGGAAAGGCTTGTGGGAGGAGGCTGAAGGGGGCACGCTCTTCCTCGACGAGATCGGCGAGACAAGCCCGGCGATGCAGGTCAAACTTCTGCGCGCGCTGCAAGAGGGTGAGATTCGCCGCGTCGGCGCGACCCGCTCCATCAACGTTGACGCGCGCGTCGTCGCCGCGACGAACCGCGACTTGGAAGACGAGGTCAAGGCGGGACGCTTTCGCGAGGACTTGTTCTATCGTCTCGGCGTCGTCTCCTTGCGCGTGCCCTCTCTGCGCGAGCGGCGCAGCGACATCCCGCTGCTCGCCGACCGCTTCCTGCGCAAGGCTTCCGCTAACGCCGGGCGCGACTCGCGCCTGCGCTTCACCGACGGCGCGCTCGCGCTGCTCTCGGCTTACGAGTGGAACGGGAATGTGCGCGAGCTTGAGTCGGCGGTCGAGTATGCCGCCTTGCGCGCGCGCGGGGCGGAGATCGCGCCGGAGGACTTGCCCGCGAAGTTGCAGACCGCCTCGTTGCGGGCTTCAGCCGCGCGCTCGCCGCTCGCCGCTCTCTATGCCGACTTGCCCCCGCTCGACGAGTTGGAGCGACGCTACCTCCTGCACGTCCTCGAAGCCACGCAAGGCAACCGCACGCGCGCGGCGGAAGTGCTCGGCGTTGACCGACGCACGCTCTACCGCATGGCGGAACGCTTCCAGATCAAGCTCGAAGGAGAGTGAACGGCAAGGATGAAGTAGGAACGAT
>JAVXVR010000303.1:0-5843 GCA_032230165.1 Acidobacteriota bacterium
AAAAGCTTGCGAGGAAGGTGTCGTTCGTCTTCGTCAGTCGCGCGATGCCGCTCGCCCCGCCCGCGACATTCGTCGGCGACGCGAGCCGCGCGTCGTAAACCTCGGTCGGCATCGTCGAGGTCGAGCGCGAGAAGACGAGTGTCTTGCCGTCCTTCGAGACGTGCAGATCGTCGTTGTCGCCTTCGATTAGTTTCGACGCGCGACCGTCCGCGACCGAGACGACGTAGATGGGCGCGCGACCGCGCTCGCCCGAAGTGAAGTAGATGTGCTTGCCGTCCGCGGAGAAGGTGAAGCTGTCAACGTAGTTGTCGAAGTTGCTCAACAGCTCGCGCGAGCGGTTCGCTTGGCGGTCGTAGAGCATCAGCCGCCAGCGGTCGCTCTCAAACCCTGCGGTCTGTTGCGAGCGGTAGGCGATAAAACGCCCGTCGGGCGAATACTGCGGCGACTGATCCGATCCCATGTTGTCACCCGTGATGCGTCGCGCTTCGCCGCCCGCGACGGGCACGACGAAGATGTCATTGTTCGTCGAGGTCGCGCCGACCTTGTCTGTGTTGCGCGCAAACGCCAGCTCCTTCGAGTCGGGCGAGAAGGCGTAGTCGGTGGGGCCACCCAAAGAGAAAGGCGGCGCGTCGAAGTCGCCGGGCGTCATGTCGCGCGCTGTGCCGCCGTCTGTCGAGACGACGAAGACGTGCGTGCGCTTCCCGCCCTTCCAAGCCGTCCAGTGTCGGTAGAGCAGACCGCCCTCGACGACGTGCGCCTTGACCTTGTTCGCCTCTGCCTGCTCGTCGCGCTGCTTGTTGCAGGCGTCGTCGGCGCAGTCGGGGTAAACGTCAGAGACGAAGGCGACAAAGCGACCGTCGGGCGAGACGACGGGGTCGCCCGCGCCCGTCGAGATATTCGTGATCTGTCTGTCCTGACTGGTCGCGACATCGAGCGCGTGAATCTGATCGCCCAAGACGTAGATGAGCCACTTGCCGTCGGGCGACCAGCGCGGCGTTGACGCCGACGACCCTCCGCTCGTCAGTTGCTTCGGCTCGCCGCCGTCAACCGAGATCAAATAGAGCTGCGTACGGTTGCGGTTGGCTTCCAAGTCCGGGACGGCGATCTGGTAGGCGACGAAGCGACCGTCGGGCGAGAGTTGCGGGTCGCCGACGCGCCGGACTTTGAGCAGATCGCTGATCGTTAAGGGTTGTTTGCCCGTCTGCGCTGGTGCGGCGACGGCGGCGCAGACGACGAGCGCGAAGGCGCAGAGAGAAGTGATCGAACGTCTCATAAGATTCTCCTCGATAAAAGTGTCCGAATTGTTTTGGGAGATGAACGCGCGAGGGGAATTTACCACAAAACGCCGCGTGGGAGCTAAAAGCGAAGGCGACGAGCCATAACAGGAAGAGAATCTGACCAGCGCGTTTTCGTCCTCCTACTCCCGCCTTTTTACTACGCACCGCGAATTTGATAGAACCGCCGCGCGCTTTTAATCGTTCATCTGGCTAGACTCATCCGGGGGCGGCAGGAGTTCTCAAACGTTTAAGTTGGAATTCGCAGAACGAGGTTTCGTCGTATGAAGCTCAAAATTTTCGTCGCAGTTCTCGCCATCGTCGTCGCGTGGTTCGCGGGGCATCACTTCTACCATGCCGGGCACGTCCTCGGCGCGAGCGGCGACGCGCCGACAATCGCAGAGAAAATCAATGCGGGCGAGCAGGTCGTTAACGACTCTTACGCGCTCGACCCCGGCGCGCGCGTCGAGGTCTCCGGCATCAACGGTCCCGTCGATATCATGACGACCGACGGCAGCGTCGCAGAGATTCACATTGAGAACAGTGTGAGCGATGCGCGCGATCTCGAATACCACCGGATCACGGTCGAGCGCGGCGCGGATCACCTCTTCGTGCGCGGCGAGAATAAGAACAGCGGGTGGGGCTTCCTGCGCTGGCTCATGGGGCGCGGCGGGAGCGGCAAAAACGCGCACCAGCGCGTCGTGCTGAAAGTGCCGCGCCGCGTGACCGTGGCGGCGCTCGGCATCAACGGCGAGGTGCGCGTCGGCGAACTCGACGGCGCGGTGCGCGTTGCGGGCGTCAACGGCGCGGTGACGGTCGCGCAGGCGGCGGGTCGCGCGGAGTTCTCCGGCGTCAACGGCAACGTCACCTTCACCGTCGCGCGGCTCGAAGACGCGGGCGTGCGCGTCGCCGGCGTCAACGGCAACATCGAGATGCGGCTCGCGCCGGACGCCAACGCGGACATCCGCGTGAGCGGCTTTAACGGCAGCGTCAATAATGATCTGAAAAACCTGACGGTCGATGACGAGGGACGCTCCAAATTCGTGGCGCATGTCGGCGCGGGCGGCGCGCCCATACGCATGAGCGGCATCAGCGGCAACATACACCTCGCGGGCGCATGAGAGTTTGACGCGCTAAAGTTTTCAGACGCTAAAGCTCAAATAAGGATGAGCCGACCCGAAAAAAACTTCTTCCCCACATCACCCCTCCAAAACGAATGGCGCGGAGAGTTCAATACTCTCCGCGCCATCTTCCTTTGAAGTCTGCGCCCGTCTCACGATAGAGCTACGGGACTCGCCGTCCCGCCGCCCGCCTTCAGACGCGGCAGCCAGCGCGGCACGGCTCGACAGTAGCGCTCGTAAGACTCGCCGAACTTTCGCCGCAGGGTCGGCTCCTCGTAAAAGAGGACGAAGAGGTTGAAGCCGGCGAAGGCGATGAGCGAGTATGTGATCATGAAGCGTGAGGCAAAGAACACGGCTTCGCCTAGAAGGATCAACATCACGCTGACGTACATCGGGTTGCGCACGTGGCGGTAGAGCCCGCGCGCGACCAACTCCTTCGGCGGATCAAACGGCGCGGGCGTGCCCCGCCCCGTAACCGCAAAATCCCACGCGCACCAACATTCAATGCCCGCGCCGACGAGGATCGGGAGCAGACCGAGATAACGCAGTCCGCCGGGCAGCGGCGCGTGGCTTGAAGGCAGCAACGCGTATGGCAGATAGATCGTGAGGGTGGCAGGAGCGATTGCCATGAAAATCAGCGTCTTGAGCAGGTTCATCGCGTCACCTCCGTATAGGTCAATTTCGCGAGGGACGAAAAGATGATGATCGAGCGTCGCGTCGCGCGCGGCGTCTCAAACGAAGGAGGGAGGCTCAGCGAGCCTCCCTCTGGTCAGCGTTAGACTGTGTCGTCCTTCTTCGGGTCTTGCTCGGTCAGTTGCTGCTGCCTGAATGCCGCCGCGCCGAGCAAACCGCCCATGCCCATCGACTCGACCGCCGACGAGGGGACGAGCATCAGCGCGCCCTTCTCCTTCAAGCCCTCGTAGAGCATGTTCATCGCCCTCAGATGCAGAGCCGTCGGGTTGCCCTCGTAAGACTTCGCCGCCTTCTCGAACATGTGCGCGATCTCAACCTCCGCTTCGCCCAGGATGATGCGCGCCTGCTTCTCGCGCGACGCCTGCGCCTCGCGCGACATCGCGTCCTGCAAAGAGTCTGGAATGATCACGTCGCGCATCTCGACCGATTGGACGGTGACGCCCCACGGGTTCGAGCGTTGATCGATCAACTGCTGTAGCTCCGTCTCGATCCGCTCGCGCCCGCGCAACAGCTCCGAGAGCGACGTGCGACCGATGATATCCCTGAGCGCCGTCTGCGCCGCCCAACTCACCGCCTGCGGGTAGTCCTGCACTTCGAGCGCAGCCTTTTCGGCGTCGTAAACCATCCAGAAGAGGACGGCATCGACGTTGACGGGCACTGTGTCGGAGGTCAAAGTCTGTTCCGCCGCGAAGCTCGTCGTGATGATGCGCTGATCGACGTAGGTCGAGACCGAGTCGATGAGCGGCACGATCCAGAAGAGACCGGGTCCGCGAAGTCCGACGTACTTACCCAGACGCAGCACGACCGCCTTCTCCCACTGCTTCGCCACCTTCGGCGCTTGCGCGAGGAAGAGCCCGACGAGCACGCCGAGGATCGCGCCCAGCGGGTTAGCCGTCATGATCGTCGCCGCGACGCCAAGCCCCGCCGGGATGATCATCATCGCTGCCGAGACCACGTTCGCGCGCGGCGCGTTCGCCGCCGAAAGACTCTTCTTCGATTGAACCAACTCAAAACCGGTAGCCATGTGTTTTCACACTCCTTCGTTGACGATCCCTTCGAGGTGTTCCAAAACCTCTTCGGGCGTAAAGCCGAGCGCGTGTGCGTCGGCGAGAAACCTCTGCGCCAGTGCTTGCAATCGTTTTTCGCGCTCGCCCCCGATGGGGCGCGTGACCACGCTCGCGCCCGTCGGCGCGCCCTGCGTCCGCACGAACGTGCCCACGCCGCGCCGCGTCTCGACTATCCCCGTACGCTCCAGCTCCGTATAAACTCGCGCCACCGTGTTCGCGTTGATGCGCAAGTCCACGGCGAGTTGCCGCACGGTCGGGAGCTGCGCGCCCACCGTGAGCCGCCCCGTCGCAATGGCAAAGCGGATGGCGCGCTCCAGTTGTGCGTAGAGCGGCGTCGGGTCGCGTGCATCGATGTTGAACGACTGCGCCATGTTCACTATTGTACTACGACAATAGTACAACAAAAGTTCTGTGAGAAGCTAGAAATCTCTTTTGGGCAAAACTCTTAGGAAAACGGCACTTTTCGTCGGGCTCATCTCCCAAGCTTTCAGCGTCGCGTCAGCGCGTCGCGGGCGGCGAGGACTGTGCGGAGGGCTTCGTCGGTCGAAGGGGCGTGTGCGGTGATGTGTCCCATCTTCCTGCCGGGTCGCGGCGCGCTTTTGCCGTAGAGGTGCAATTGGACGCCGGGCACGGCGAGGGCTGCGCGCCAGTCGGGCTCGCCCGCGTGCCAGAGGTCGCCGAGCAGGTTCGCCATCGCGGCGGGGCGCACTTGTTCGGTCGAGCCGAGCGGAAGATTACAGAGCGCGCGCACCTGTTGCTCGAACTGGCTCGTGGCGCAGGCATCGATGGTGTAGTGACCGGAATTGTGCGGTCGCGGCGCGAGTTCATTGACGAAGAGCTTCTCGTCGGAGGTTAAGAACAGTTCGACGCAGAGGACGCCGACGTAGTCGAGCTGCGAGAGCAGAGCGCGCGCGATCTCTTCAGCCTCGCGCGCGACAGCGTTTGAGACGCGTGCGGGCGCGATAGAGTGATCGAGTATGTGGCGCGCGTGCGTGTTCTCGATGACGCCGTAAGAGGCGACCGCGCCGCCACATGCGCGCGCCGCGACGACTGATAGCTCGCGCTCGAAGGCTACGAAGGCTTCGAGTATGCCCTCGCGCCCGGCGAGCGCGTCGAAGGCTGCGTCAGCTTCACCGGCGGCGTTGATCGTCTGCTGCCCCTTGCCGTCGTAGCCGAAGTCCGCGGTCTTGAGGATAGCGGGGAAGCCTACGTCTTCGAGCGCGGCGCGCAAATCTTCGCGTGTCGTGACGCGGCGAAACTGCGTGACGGGAAAGCCGTGACGCGCGAGGAAAGTTTTTTCGCGAATGCGGTGCTGCGTCGTGTGGAGGACTTCGCCGCCCGGTCGCGCGGGGATGATGCGCGCGACGGCTTCGACAGTCGCGGCGGGGACGTTCTCAAACTCGAACGTGACGGCGTCAACGTTGCGCGCGAAGGCGCGAGCGGCGTCGAGGTCTTCATAAGGCGCGCTGATCTCAAGGTCTGCGACCTGACCCGTCGGCGTGTCTGCGCCGGGCGAGAAGGTGTGGACGCGGTAGCCCATCCTCCGGGCGGCAAGCGCGAACATGCGTCCGAGCTGACCGCTGCCGAGCACGCCGAGCGTCGCGCCGGGGGGGATCATGCGATCCTCGACGCCGGAGAGTTGGCTAAAAGACTTATCAGGCAACTCGATCATTCAACTTTCGCTGCTG
>JAVXVR010000310.1:0-6548 GCA_032230165.1 Acidobacteriota bacterium
TCGTTCTCCTTGAGGAGTCACACATGAAACGATCCGGTAGCTCGCTTTTCGCTTCTCTGCTCACAGTCCTGCTCGCCGCGTCCCTTCTCTTCGCGCAGACGCACGGGTTCAACCCCGCCGCCATTGACCGGAGCGCCAACCCTTGTAACGACTTTTACCAGTTCGCCAACGGCGGCTGGCTCGCCGCCAACCCGATCCCTGCGGCGTTCTCTTCGTGGGGCGTGGACAGCGTGCTCTCCGAACAGAACCGCGACGTGATGCACGACGTGCTCGAAGCAGCCGCTAAGAACTCTGCCGCCGCGAAGGGCAGCAACGAGCAGAAGGTCGGCGACTTCTATGCCTCCTGCATGGCTGAAGATCAGATCAATGCCGCCGGACTCAAACCGTTACAGCCTGAGTTGCAACGCATCGAGAAGATCAAGGACGTGCGCGGCGTACAGTCGGAGATCGCGCACCTGCACGCTTACGGCTTGAGCCCGCTCTTCCGCCACGGCTCGGGGCAGGACGCGAAGAACAGCGCCGAGGTCACCTACGACGTGCGGCAGGGCGGTCTGGGCTTGCCTGACCGCGACTACTACTTCAAGGACGACGACAAGTCGAAGATGATCCGCGCCGAGTATGTGAAGCACGTCGCACGGATGTTCGAGCTGATGGGCGACGACGCGACGCGCTCTGCCGCCGAAGCGCAGATCGTCATGGGCATCGAGACGAAACTCGCCGGGGCTTCGATGACGCGTGTCGAGCGCAGAGACCCACAGAAGGTGTATCACCGCATGACTGCCGCGCAGTTGCAGGCGCTCACGCCGAACTTCAAGTGGGCAAACTACTTCAAAGAGATCGGTCTCAGCCAGAAGACGGACATCAACGTCGGGCAGCCTAAGTTCTTCGAGGAGGCGAACCGGCTGCTCGCGAGCACGCCCGTCGCCGAATGGAAGACGTACCTGCGTTGGCATCTCATCAACGCGGCGGCGGATGATCTGTCAAAGCCCTTCGACGATGAGAACTTCAACTTCAAGGGGCGCATTCTGACCGGCGCGACCGAGCAACTGCCGCGCTGGAAGCGTTGCGTCGCCGCCACCGACAACTCGCTCGGCGAGGCAATGGGCGAGGTCTATGTCAAGAAAGCCTTTCCGCCCGAAGCCAAGCGGCGCGCGCTCGACATGGTGCAGAACCTGATTGCCGCGCTGCGCAGCGACATCGGCACGCTCGCGTGGATGAACGACGCGACGCGCAAGCAGGCTATCAGTAAACTCGAAACCTTGATCCGCAAGATCGGCTACCCCGACAAGTGGCGCGACTACTCCGCGCTCTCCATTGATCGCTCGTCGTATCTCATGAACGATCTGCGCGCCGGTACGTTCGAGTCGCGGCGCGACTTGAACAAGATCGGTCGCCCGGTGGACAAGTTGGAGTGGGTCATGACGCCGCCCACGGTCAACGCCTACTACAACCCGCAGATCAACGAGATCGTTTTTCCCGCCGGGATACTGCAACCGCCGTTCTTCGATCCGTCTGCCGACGACGCGGTGAACTACGGCGCGATGGGTGCGGTCATCGGGCACGAGATGACGCATGGCTTCGACGATCAGGGTTCGCAGTACGACTCGGAAGGCAACTTGAAGAACTGGTGGACTGAGGCAGACTTGAAGAACTTCAAGGAGCGCGCCTCGTGCGTTATCAAACAGTTCAGCGACTTCGAGGTTGAGAAGGGCTTGCACATGAACGGCGAGCTGGTCGTCGGCGAGTCCATCGCAGACCTCGGCGGCTTGGTCATCGCCTACGCCGCGTGGCAGAAGTCTCTCGAAGGCAAGCCGAAACCTGCGAGCATCGAAGGCTTCACGCCGGAGCAGCGTTTCTTCCTCGGCTACGCATATTCGTGGGCGACGAACCTGCGCCCGGAACTGGCGCGCCTCATCGCGCAGACCGACCCGCATCCGTTGCCGAAGTTCCGCGTCAATGGACCACTTGCCAACTTCCCCGCCTTCGCCGCAGCGTTCCAGTGCAAGTCGGGCGACGCGATGGTGCGCGAGGAAAAAGATCGCTGCGTGATCTGGTAAGCAACGAGCAACAACGCTCGACCGCCAACGCGCGGTTGACAGGTCAGGCAAAAATGAAGAGCCTGTGACTCGGTTACGAGTCACAGGCTCTTCACATTAGGGAGGCACACCGTCATGGACTGGAAAGTTTTTGCCACAACCTTCGGCGCAATCTTTCTCGCCGAGATGGGCGACAAGACACAACTCGCGGCGATGACGCTGGCGGCTGACACGAAGCGTCCCGTCGCTGTTTTCTTAGGCGCGGCGCTCGCGCTCACATGCGTCTCGGCGCTCGGCGTCGCGGTGGGCGGCGCGCTCGGACACTACTTGCCTAAAGAGTGGATCGAGCGCGTCGCGGCGGTCGCCTTCATCGTCGTCGGCGTCTTGATGCTCGCGGGGAAACTCTGAAGGAGGAGAGCGCACAATGAACGAGGTTGTCGTCACGTCGCAGTTGAACCTGCGTAACGAAGTCAGCTACGGCGACGGTCAGACTTTCACGACCGACGAGCCCGCGCCGCTCGGCGAAGGCGCGGGCGCAGACCCCTACACGCTGTTGCTCGCCGCCCTCGGCAGTTGCATCTCGATGACGCTCACGCTCTACGCCCAACGCAAACAGTGGGGGCTCAAGCGCGTCACCGTGCGTCTCAGGCAGAAGCGCGTCCACGCCAAAGACTGCCAAGAGTGCGAGACGAAGACCGACACTTTCGTCCACCGCATCGAGCGTCACGTCACCGTCGAAGGCGATCTAACGGATGAACAGAAAGCGCGCCTGCAAGAGATCGCGCACAAGTGCCCGGTGCATAAGATGCTGACTTCCGAAATCGTCGTCACAGACTTCCGCGACTAGAGCAATTTTCAATTGGCTGTAGACTTGTAGGGGCAGGGCTTGTCCCTGTCCCTACGGTCGTCGAGCATTCTTACATTCGCGATTGATGTGAGAACAAACAAGAAGGCTTCCGACTTTAATAAGTCGGAAGCCTTCTTCGTTATCGGGATGCCGAGATTCGAACTCGGGGCCTCACCCACCCCAAGGGTGCGCGCTACCAGGCTGCGCCACATCCCGTGACGGTCGTAAGTATCGCCGGAAAGATTTGATTGGTCAACCGGAGCGCAAGGTCGCGGGGCGCGTGAGTTCGACGGGCTATTTCGGGCGCCGCTTCGTCGTGGCGTCGGTTGAATCAAGCACGGAGAGGAGGTCGCGCATCGACTCGCGGAGTCGGCGTAGAGCCGCGCGCCGCTCGTCCGTGACGGGGTAGTCCGGCTCGCTCGGCGCAAGCTCGTGATCGCTCGCGTAGGTCGGCGCGGCGGCGGCTGATGGCGAAGTCGCGTTGGGGACACCGCTCGAAGCCTGCGCGCTCTGCTGTTCGGCGGCGTGGGCGGCGCTCATCTCCGGGGTGACGACTTTCAGCTTGCTCGCGCCGCGAATCTCGCTGGCAAGTTTTTTCTTCGCGCCCGCGATGGTGTACTGATCCTCGTAGAGCAGCTCCTTGATGCGTAAGACCATCTCCACGTCCCGGCGTCGGTAGGTGCGCTGCCCGGCGCGGTTCTTCTGCGGCGCGAGCGTCGGGAATTCCGACTCCCAGTAGCGCAAGACGTGCGCCTGCACGTCCGTGATCTCGCAGACCTCGCCGATCTTGAAGAAGAGTTTTTCGGGGATGTAGACAGCCGCGCGGTTCATTTTTCGGGAGTCCTCTGGCACTGAAGTCGGGAAGCTTTTACCGAACTATCGTCTTTCGGGCTGGTTCGCGCGTCGCGGGATGAGCGCCCCAGAATGCTGCGGCAGATGTTACGCGCACACGCCCCGCCTGTCAATCATCTTTTGCAGGTGTAAGGCGACTACGGAGCGGGGTTTATGAGCGCAGAGCTGAGGACGTTTCTAAACGTATGTGGAAAACTTTGGGAGGCAAAAGCTCAACTAAAGCCTTAACTATTTAGCGCGGCACGAAGCGGATAAGATGGTTCAGAGGATCGAAGGTTAACTCGAACGGTCTGAGCGCGTCGCGACCGAGGATGACGGGAGCGGACGCGGATGCTCCCGCGAGCAGATCGGTCGGGATGCGGCGCAGGACGAGCGCGCCGACGCGCACCGTCGCGGGCTCGATTCGACGCGCCTCGACGCGCCCGCGCGCGAGGTCGCGCACGCCTCCCCCTCTCTCACGTCCCTCGCCGCCGAGGACGCCCAGAGCTTCTGCGGCTTCCGGCGTCAAGCCGAGTCCGAGACCTGAGCCCGTGTCTATGAGCGCGCGCCGCCCGCCTTCGAGCATGACGAAGGGGCGGCGCGTCGTGCCGTCGGTCAGCCACGAGACGATGTCGCCATCGGCGGGCGCAGCGCTGCCACGCAGAGGCTCGACGCGCGGGTCGAAAGCGCGCAATGTCCCGGCGCGAAAATCTATGACGTAGCCGAGCGGGTTGAAAAGTTCGGATGGATCGAGGACGCCGTCGAGATCGGGCGGCAGCGTGTCTGCGACGATGATCGAGCCGCGACCGGGAAGATAATTATCGGGCGTCCCCAGCGCGACGCTACTCACGCTCGCCTCGCGCGCGACCGCGCCGCGCGCGCCGCTCAAGCCGCTCAAGCCGACCGTCCGGCTGCCCGCCAGCGCGACGCGCGCCGCACGCGCTGCGCGCGTCGAGAGGATCGTCGAGCCCGCGCCGGTGTCAATGGCGAAGTCGAAAGGTCCTTCACCGTTGATCCAAGTCTTGACGACGAGACCCCGCCCCGAAACTTCGCGGAAGCGTGCGTAGGCGGGCAGAGTTCTTGCCGTGCCGCGACTACTTTCAAATTGGGTTGTGGCGAAAGCGTGCGCCGAAGAAGCCGGTGAAGGAAGTTTCTTGTTCGTGCGTAAAGGCGCGGCGCGAGCCGCCTCATCGCGCCACGAAAAAGCGTGGGCAGTTCCCGCCATGCGAGAGTCTGCCCACGCCAGTATCGCCAGAGCGATCAGGAAGGCTGAAGCCGTCGCGCCGCGGCGCGCATTTCTCTTCGAGCCACGCTCCATCTCAAACTCGCAGCCTTAGAAGTTAGTAGCGACGGTTGCGCTTACGAATTTTGTAAGTGTAGAGCGCCGAGCCGCCACCGCCCGCGAGCGCGCCGATAGCCGCGCCCTTCTTGCCACCGATCAAGCCGCCGAGCAGCGCGCCGCCGCCCGTGCCCATCGCCAGCGTCAGTTTGTCGCGGTGCTTGTCCCAGAAGGAACGGCGCTGCGGCGTGTAATCGTAGTAAGCCGTCCGCGAGTTGCGACGCACTGTGCGCGCGGGCGCGGCGCGATAGGTGACTCTCGTCGGCACAGCCCGCGTCACGAAGCGCTCGCGGGTCACGTTGTTAACGCCTCCGCGCGCGGTGTCGAAGCCGTCGTTGAAGCCCGTGCGGTAAGCGTTCTGCTCCGTCGGGCTCAGATTCTGCGTGTCGGCGGTCATCACCGTGTTGTCACGCAGGGCGGCATCAGTCGTGCCGTTCGCCTGCGTCGAATTGGGTAGCAAGTTCGAAGACGCGATCTGCGTGTCGCTCGGCGCATTGTTATGGCGCATCACGAGGGCACCGACCGAGCCGCCTAAGAGCGCGGCGACGAGTGCCACCGGAAGAATCTTATTGTGTAGTCTCATTGTTTTAGTCTCTCCTCCGCTAAATTTGGCGCGAGCCTACCTTCTTCGGGAGCAAGTCTTGTTCCTTGAAAGCAGGATCACGGGGAGAGAGTCATAAGTTTAACCTGTGCCTTGGGTTTTTCAACCCTTCACGCCGAGACATATCCGAAACACAACGAAACTGCAACAGAGCTTTGAACGGTAACTTTACGTTCGTTGCACGATATGGATTATTTTTGACACGATATGCTCAACCACAGTTTGCAACGACTGTGAACATTATCCCGCGCACGCGCGCCCGCCCGAACCGTTGGACGCGCGCGCGGCGCGCAAGCTATAATCCCGCTTCATTTCATAACGCCACGACACCCACGGAGGTTAGACGCCTAAAGTGACCACCGCCTCGTCCGTCTTCCGCCTCGCCGCGCGCCTCGACGCGGTCGGGTTCTCCGACATCGTCACGATCAGAAACAAGATCATGAAGTTGCGCGAGGCGGGGCAACAGGTCTTCCAGTTCGAGGGGGGCGAGCCATTCCTCAATACGCCCGAACACGTCAAGGAGGCGATGGCGCGCGCGCTTGGTGAGAACAAGACGCGCTACGCGCCCTCGTCGGGTGTGGCGGAACTGCGCGCGGCTATTGCCGGGAAACTACGAGAGCGCAACGGCATCGCCGCCACAGAGCGCGACGTGATCGTTTTGAACGGCGGGATGCAGGGACTCTTCGGCGCGTTCCAGTCGGTCGTCAACCCCGGCGACGAAGTGCTCATCTTCTCGCCCTACTGGACGCCCATCAAAGACCTCGTGGCGAACTGCGAGGCGCGACTCGTCCTCGTCCCCACCGAAGAAGCGCGCCGCGAAGGCTTCGCCGAAACTCTAGCGCGCTACGCGACCGCGCGCACGCGCACGCTCTACTTCAACACGCCGCAGAATCC
>JAVXVR010000326.1:0-4747 GCA_032230165.1 Acidobacteriota bacterium
CGTCCCAACGCCGGAACGCTGCCCCGATGTCGTTGACATCAACCGGCGTCGGCGCGTCGTCATCTGCATGGCGCGCGGTGTTCGGCGTTGACTGGTGCGGCGTGCGAGCGTTGCCGTTCTCGTCGCCCCCGTTTCCGGCTGACCACAGTTCGGCGCGACCGCGCGCGTCGAAGATGTGCGCGGGCGTCTCGCGCTCCTCGGCGGCGGGGCGACCGGCGGCGGCGCGCGGCAACATGTCGAAAGTGTCGGCGACCTCTTCGATGATCGCGCGCGTGACGGTCGGCTCGCCCGCCGCGTAGCCCGCGAGCAGGGCGTTGTCGCAAAGGTTGTTGATCTGTCGCGGGATGCCGTCGGCGCAGCGGAAGATGTAGTCAATCGCCGACTGCGTGAAAACGTCTGTGCGCTGCGCGCCGGCGGTCAGGAGACGCGACTTGACGTACTTCTCAGTCTCCTCGATGTTCGGCAGCGGCTTGATCTCGCAGCGCAAGGCGACGCGCTGCTTGAGCTGACGCAGTTCCGGGTTGTTCAAGACCTCGCGCAGTTCGGGCTGTCCCGTCAAAACGATCTGCAAGAGCTTCGCCGAGTCGGACTCGAAGTTCGACATCAGCCTGATCTCTTCGAGCACGGAAGTCGAGAGCCCATGCGCCTCATCAATGATGAGCACGGTGCGAAGCCCGCGCGCGTGGCGCGACTCAAGGACGCTGCCGAGCTTGAAGAGGAGATCGGATTTCGTCTCCCACTCTTCGACGCCTAAGACGCGCGTGACGTGCTGGTAGAATTCCGGGACGGTCAGACGCGGGTTGAAGATGTAGCCGACGAGCACGGTGCGCTCCAAGCGCTGCATCATCCAGCGCAGGATCGTGGTCTTGCCCGTGCCGACTTCGCCTGTGACGACGATGAGACCCTTGCCGCTCTCGATGCCGTAGTGCAGATTGGCCATCGCCTCCGTGTGCGACGGCGTGAAGTAGATAAAGCGCGGATCGGGCGTCAGCGCGAACGGCAACTCTCTTAGACCGTAGAACTCTTTGTACATCTCGACTCCAAACGATGAAGTAGGAACGATGAACGATGAACGTCTGAAGACTTCACTTCATCGTTTCGCGTTCATCCTTCATCGTTCTCATGTTCCTATCTTCTCGAAGACGTGCGAGAGCTTGAGCAGCAGCGCGAGTGCGGGAACGCTCAAGACGGTCGCGGTGATGCTGGCGAAGGCGAGCGTCGCGCGGCGCAGTTTGCGACGGCGCTCCTCACGCGGCGTCAACAACTCCGGCACGGAGACGAGCACGGGCAAGGAAGTGTAGTGGCGCGCGTCCTCGACCGTCTGGATCGTCAGGAGGCGCGGGACTTCAAAGACGGCAGCGAAGAGGAGTCCGACGAAGAGTCCGAGCGCGAGACCAAGCAGCATCAGGAGCGGGCGCTTGGGCGCGACCGGCTTTTCCGGCAAGCTCGCCGGGTCGATGACCTGAATGGACTCGCCCTGCGCGGCTTTCGACGCCTGCGCGGCGAGGTCAGCCCTCTGCTTCTTCTCCAGCAGCGCGTCGTAGCCTGCCTTCTTCGTCGCGTACTCGCGGTCTATCGTGCCCAAGCCGACCTCAGCCTGCGGCACACGGTTGATGCGCGCTTCAAGATCGACGATCTGCGAGCGCGTCTCGTCGAGCATCTTCTGCTGGCGCGCGATCTCGCCCTGCGCGAATTGCAGTTGTGTCTTGTAGGTCGTGATGCTCGGATCGATGCGCTTCACCATCCGGCTCTTCTTCTCTTCGATCTTTTCCTTCCAGTCGTCGAGCATCTGCTGCTTCTGCTTCTGGACGGCGGCGAGTTCCTGCCGCTTCGCCACTACGTCCGGGTGCTTCGGTCTGAGACCGTTCGCGAGCATGGACTGAATCTCAGTCTCATTCGCGGACTCCTGCTTGACCAACTCCGCCCACGCGAGCGTCGTCTTCGGATCGGTCAGAGACTCGGAAACGTCCTCGATCCCGGTCTGCACGTTCTTCTCCGCCGCGCCGAGCTGCGTGGTAAGCATCGTCTGCTGATCGCGCATCCGACCGATCTCGGCGATGAGCGACTTCTGCTGTTCGTAGAGTCCTGAAAGCTGCTGGACGAGCGCGGTGGTGGACGTGGGGAGGTTCGAGAGGTTTGCCTGGAGATATTCAAGCCGCTGCTTGTCGATGGCGTCGAGTTCTTTCTGCGCCGCCTCGACCTGCTGCGTGATGAACGTCTGCGTTTGGAAGGCGCTCTCGGACGCAACCTTCGCCTGCGCGCTGGTGTACTTCGAGGCGAGATCGGAGGCGATGCGCTGCGCGACGAAGGGGTCTGGACCTTTGAAGGAGAGCTGGAAGCCGTTGGTGATGTCGTTGCGGCTCTTGTTCAGATCGATCTGGATGTCCTTCTTCTTCATCTCCTCGACGAGCAGCTCCATCGGCTCGCCGCGCTTGCGCTCAGCCGCGTAGAGGTTGTAGTTGGTGATGAGCGGCTCTAACGACGAGCGGCTGAAGACCTCCTGCGCGATGTTGTTGATACGGATGGTCAGCTCGTCTTCGGAAAGTTGTGGCACGATGCCTTCGGTCAGCGACGAGGGTCGTACCGTCAGCAGCGTCGTCGATTGATAGACATTGGGCAGACGCCACACGACGATGGCGATGGCGAAAGAGATGGCGATTGCCGGGAGCAGGATCATCCACTTGCGACGCCAGAGAATCTGCCCGTACTCGGCGGCTTTGCGTTGACGAAACTCTGTGCTCATGTTTTCACTCCGCTTCGGATTCTTCAATCCGCATTCCGCAATCCGAAATCCGCAATTGTCATTAACCCAGGTTCGCGAGCGCGCGCCGCGCGTCCTCTGCCTGTTCGGGCGTGAGACCCTTGTCCTTGCCCGCGCCCAGTGCCTGCTGAAGCTGCTGGCGCGCCTCCGCCTTGCGACCCGCCGCGGCAAGCGCCTGCCCCAGATGCAGACGATAGACGGGACTGTCCGTGCCCTGCGCCTGCGCCTTCGCGACGGCTTTCTGTAACTGCTCGACGGCGGCGGCGTTCAAGCCCTTCTTGAAATAGACCCAGCCCAGGGTGTCGGCGAAGCCGGGCTCTTCCGGGTACTTCTGCACGACGCCCTGCGCGAGCCGCATCGCTTCGTCCAGGTTTCCCTTGCCGTGCTCGGCGTAGTTCCACGCGAGGTTGTTGGCGGAGAAGATATCGTCGGGCTTGACGGTGAGCGCCTTGTGGTAGGCATCGTCAGCCGCGTCGTAGTTCTGCCGCTTGTCCTCGATCATGCCGACGAGGACGTAAGGGTTCGAGTCGTCGGGTCGCTTCGCCGCCCAGTCGCGCAAGGAGGCGACCGCCTGATCGGGCTGGTTCGTGTTGATGTAGAGCGCGGCGAGCGCGTTGAAGGCGGGGACGAAATTGGGCTCGAGTTCGAGCGCGCGCTTCATCTCTGCTTCCACGCCCTGCGCGTTGAACTGCCGACCGTAGATTTGACCTTTGAGGAAGTGAAGCGGCCCGCTCTCCTTTTGCGCGATTGCCTGATCGACGCGCGCGTGCGCCTTGTCGAACTCGCCCTTCGAGAGGGTGAGGTTGACGATGCCGTTGAGCGCGTCGAAGTTCGTCGGGTCTATCTGGAGCGCGCGCTCGTAGAGCTGCATCGCCTCGTCCGCCTTGCCCTCGACGCCGGCTTCAGCCGCAAGGTTCGTGTAAGACGCAGGCGCGTTCGGGGCGAGATCGCGCGCGGCAGAGAAGTCGGCGCGCGCCGCCGCGTAGTTCTTCATCTGCACGTAGGTCGTGGCGCGCGCGCTCAGAGCCTTCGCCTTCACGTCGCTGAGCATCTCGGCGCTGACGCCAGGAGCGGGCGTGGCTTTGCTGAGCTTGTCTATGAGATCGCTCGCCTGACGCTGCGCCGTCTGCCAGTCGCCCGCCGAAAGGTTGATCTGCAACTGTAAGAGCTTCGCCGGGAGGTAGTTGGGGTAGAACTTCTCGAGGTCTCCGGCGAAGACGCGCGCCTGCTCGATCTGGTTCAGGCGCAGATTGGCGTCAGCCATGAAGTAGAGCCCGGCTTGATCGCGCGGCTCCTGCTTCAAGACCTGCTTCAAATCCTCAATGGCATCCTTCACCTTGTCCGTGCTCTCGCGCACGCGCGCGCGCAGCAGGAGCGCCTGCCTGTCGTTCTGATTCTTCTTCAAGACCTCTTCGGCTTGAGCAGATGCGCCCGCGTTGTCGCCCTTGGCGAGCAGCAACTCGCCGAGGCGATAGCGCGCCATCGTGTAGTCGGGAAACTTGTCAATCGTCTCTTTGAAGGCGCGCGCGGCGTCGTCTGGACGACCGACCTGCGAGTAGAAGTCGCCCATCACGGCGATGCCTTCGGGCTTGCCCGCGTCGAGCGCGGCGAGGTTGCGCGCGGCTGCTTCGGCGCGGTCGGTCTGCTTCTGCTGGATGTAGAAACTGATGAGCGTCCGGTGCGCCTCGCGGTTCTGCGAATCAACTTCGACGGCGCGGCGGAATTGCTCCTCCGCCTTGTCGGGTTGGTTCTGCCCCGCGAAGAAGCGACCGTATTCGAGATGCGCGAGCGAAGACTTCTCGTCAACGCCGAGAGCGCGGCGATAAGTTTCGTCCGCCTTCGTCATGTCGCCCACTCGACGGTAATAGAGCGCGAGGCTGATCAGCGACTCGACGCGCTGCGGATTCAACGCGACGGCGCTGTTGAGTTCGTTGAGCGCGCCCGCATTGTCTCCGGTGGCGAAGAGGATCGTGCCTTTGAGGATGT
>JAVXVR010000407.1:0-5882 GCA_032230165.1 Acidobacteriota bacterium
GCCGACGGTGTGCGTCCAACTGACGCGCAGATTTCTGACGTTGATGTCGGACGATGAACTGCGGTCGTTGCGCCCGAAGATGTCGCCGACGCGACGGAAGACGTTGCCGCCATCGTAGAACGGCACGATCTGGAAGTTCGTCTTAAAGGGCACGCGCGCCTCTGCGTTGACGACCGCGAGGGCGTTGCCGCCGACCGGCACGTCGAACGGATCGAGATGCACCTGCTCGCCCTTGTTGTTGCGAAAGACCGCGCCGGAACAGTTCTGCACGCCCGTCAGCGTGAGTGTGCCGGGGCAGACGGCGAGGCGCGGACCCGCCTCCTCGAAGCCGAAGCCGCGCAGCGTGTTCGAGCCGCCTGAGAAGAATCGCTCGCTGATGGGGAGCGTGAGATCAACATCGGAGATTCCCGGCACGCCGTCGCGGTCGCGCGGGTTAAAAAGATTCGCCGCGCCGAGCGTGGCGTTGACGGCGACGACCGTCTGTCGGACTGCGCCGCCGACGCCCGCGAGCAAGCCGCCGCGCTGTCGGTCGAGCTGCTCGGCGCGCGTCGGCGGCGCGCCGAAGCGCCAGTAGTGGCGATAGGTGGTGAGCAGTTTGCTGAAAGACAAATTGCCGCCAAGCTGCCGGAGCGCGACCGCGAAGTCGGCGGTGAAGAACTCGCCGCGCGTCGGGTCGAACTCGCTGTCGCGCGTGTCGCGCGTCAAGGTCGCGCCCAGACGCGAGAGACGCACGGCGCGGTCGGGTTGAAGGATCGGCGCAAGCAACAGACTCCCGATGTTGAAGAGGCGCACGTCCTCGTAGTTGTAGCGGACGAAGAGGATCGTGTTCGTGCGCTCTTGCAGGACGCGCTGCGACTCGATGTTGAAGGTGAAGCGGTTGATCGCGGGCTCGCCCGTGCGCTCGCACTGCGTTTCGGGGAGCGTGCAACTGATGAGGATCGGGTGACCGTCGGGGTCGAGCCGCTGGACGATGCCGAACGTGCCGCGGTCGAGCGTGGAGCGGAAGAAGCGCGTCACGCTCTTGTCGGTCTGGTACTGTGCGGAGACGGCGAGCGGCGAGAATTTCGTCTGCCCGTAATGACGGAAGCGCGGATCGTAGAATTCGAGCCGGAAGAGTTGATGCAGGTTGCTCCCGCGCGCGCGCAGTGCGCCCTGCCGGAGCGAGCCGAAAAGATTATTGTGGTACAGCTCGAAGAGACCTAAGGGTCCACCGTCGGTCGAGTAGCCGCCGCCGTAGTCCATGCGACGGGGCGGCAGCTCTTCAAGATCAATGATCACGTCGTGCTGGCGGAAGCCGGAAGCGGTCTCGCCCTGCGGCTCTGTGCGAATGATCACCTGGCGGAAGGCGTTCGTGTTGTAGAGGACGCGCTCGCTCTCGCGTATCTCGTCGAGGCGGAGTTCCCTGCCGGGTTTGAGCGGGATGGCTTCGAGGATGGCGGCGCGCTTCGTCCTCATCGGCGTCGCGCCCGGCGTGTCCGCCTCTGCGCTATTGATCAGGATGCGGTTGATGAAGACCTTGCCGCCCTCTTTTACGTCGTAAACGATCCGCACCTCTTCGTCGCCGCCCTTACGGGGCAACTCGACGACGCTCGCGTTGACCTCCGAATCAACGTAGCCGTTGCGCGCGTAGAGATCGCGTATGCGACCGGCGTCGGCGCGCGCGAGCGCACGCGAGTAGGGCGCGCCGATGATGGTGCAGGGCGCGCTCGTCTGCTTCGCCGCCGCGCACGGCGCGTCCAAGAGATGCTTCGCCTCGTAAATCTGGTTGCCGCGCACCTCGACGCCCGCCACGCGCGTTAAGGCTCCCTCGGTGACGGCGAAGGTGAGGACAAGGTCTTCGCTGTTGAGCGTGACGCCCTGCCGCACCTCGACCTTCGCGTGGCGGTAGCCCAGCTCGTGCATCCGCGACTCAATCGTCAGCCGGTCGCGCTCGAGCGCGTCGTCGCTCGTGTAGCCGTGTCCGTAGCCGAGGAGCGGGATGAACTCAAGGACGTTTCGCGTCTGCGATTTGAGATCGCTTGCCACGTCGGCGACCGCGAGCTGGCGCGTGCCCTCGATGCGTATGTCTGTGAGGCGGAGGCGGCGCCGACGATTGACCTCATAGACGATGTTGACGGCGTGTCCGCTCAGAGCCTGCGGGCTCAAGTTCTGGCACGAGGCATCAACTTCGTCTGCGTCTTCGTCGAACTGCACGTCCTCGACCGTCGCCGGCGGCGGCGCGGCGTCCACGGTACAGAAGGCGCGATAGCGCGCGAAGAAGTAGCCGCTCTCCTGAAGCTTATTCTTCAGGCGTCGCCCGCCCTCGACAATCGCCGACTGATCAATCGTGCCCTCGCGGCGGACGGGCAGCAGCTCGCGCTGCGTCTTCTCATTGAGATCGTAGCCGCGAATGACGACTTTGACTTTTGGTCCGACGCCGCCCGTCAGGCTCACGGCGATGGCGTTGCGCTGCGAGTCAATGACGGTGCGCTGATCGAGCTGCGGCGCGAGGTAGCCCTGATCGATGATCGCCTGGCGGACGCGCGCGATGTCGTCGCCGAGCGCGACTTGCGAGAAGGGCGCGCCTGGTTGAAGTTTCAGTAGCGTTCGCACCTGTGCCGTGTCGAAGCCCGTGACTTTAATGTCGAAGGCTTCGACCGTCGCCTGCTCACCGGCGTTGACGCGGAAGGTGACGACCGCACCCGTGCCCGTTGGGTCAACGTCCGTGCTGTAGGCGACGTCGGCGCGGTAGAAGCCGTGGTCGCGCAGGTAAGCCTGTATGAGATCGGCGTTGTTCTTGAGGACTTGATCGGAGACGCGCGCGCCGGTCTCCAGCAGGTTGAGGCGCGTGCGTATGTCGTCGGCGGTGACGCCCGCAGAGGGCGGCGCGGTGAGATCGATGGCGACGCGCGTGACGCGCACCTGCGGGCGGACGATGAAGCGTAAAGCGACGCCTCCCGCGCCCGCCTCTGTCGCCTCGACGCGCGCGTTCGAGACCTTCCCTTTCCCCGAATCAAAGAGCTTCAAGAGAGATTCCCGCACGCGCGCCGCCGCGAAAGGCGTGTTCGGCGCGACCGTCAACAGTGCGCGCAGGTCAGCCTCGGCACGCTCGTCGCGCGGCACGCCCTCGAACACCACCTCAACCGAGACGATGTTGCGCCCCTCGTACTTGCTCAAGTCGGGCAAGCCCGAAGCGCGCGCCCACGCGCCGCACGCTAGGGTGGCGGCAACGAGGAAGGCGAGGATGATGCGACGAAAAAGCACTTTAAGCATTCAGCATTCAGCACTCAGCATTTTCAGGCATTCGCAGTTGGCTGACTGCTGAGTGCTGAGTGCTGCTTAGAATCTCTTCCTGAACCGAATCTCAAAACTAAAGTTGTCGCGCTGCGCGCGCAGGGTGTTGACGGCTCCCTGCTGGTACTGCGCGACGAACGAGAGACGATCCGAGAGCCGGTATTCGAGCGCGAAGACCTGATTCTGATCGCTCGTCACGTTGGTCGAATAAGTCACGCTCAGGTTGCGGTTGATCTGGCGACCGACGGTGAGCCGCGCCGTCGGGCTCGAGCCGCCGCGCCCGGCGATTAAAGGATCAAGCTCGAAGCGGTTTAAGCCGAACAGCTTGTCGGTGGCGCGCTGCACGGGCTGATTGATGAGCGTCTCGGTGAGCAGGCTCGCCGCCGTGCCGACGCCGGTCTGCGCGAGCGTCGTTTGACTCTCGTCGCTTCCAGAGAGATCGCCGCGCGTGATGAGCGAGACCACGTCCGCCTGCGGCAGCGACGGCTCGGAGCGCACGTTCGCCGTCGGCTGCGAGAGCGGACCCGTGATACCGACGACGACGCGGTAGCCTCTGATCTCCGACTCCGCTTGAATGTTTAAGACCGGATCGAGTTCCTGCTGCGGCGGCAGATCGATGATGGCGCGCGCCAGCTCGTAACGCTGGTTGCGTATGAAGTTGATCGTGCCGCGCGTGACGGTGATGCGACCCGAAATGACGGGCTCATTCACCGAGCCGCGAATCTGCAACGAGACCGAGCCGACTGCGTCCGCCAGGTTGTTGCGCACGATGAGCGCGTCGCGCCCCTCGACTCTCAGGTCGAGCTGCACGTTGGAGGTGAGCGCGCTCTCCGCGCCGATGCCTTCCGTGATTGTCGCCTCGCGGCGGCGGTCTATGAAGTCCGCCAGCTCGATGGCTTGCGTGTATTCGGCGCGGCGCAGATTCACCGTGCCGCTAATTTTCTGTGCGCGTGCAGAGCCCTGCACGACGAGGTCTGCATCTGCCGTGGAGCGGAAGTCTTGCGGGAACGGGACGGTGATCTGATCGCCCGTGATCGAGAGACGGAACTGCGACGGCAGATAGCCCGCGAGCAGCGTCCCGCCCGTCACGTTGATGCGACCGCCGCCGAGCACGCCCGTCAGGGATTCGATCTCGGCGCGGTCGGCGGTGAAGCGGATCGCGCCGTTAATGTTCTGCGCCGTTAGACGTTGATCCTGAATGAGCGTGGAGAAGGTCGCGTCTGAGACGGTGGCGAGCCCGGTCACGCGCGGGCTCTCGAACGATCCCGTGACGCGTGCTTCGAGATGCGCGACGCCCGCGAAGAAGTTGTCGCGCGAGATGCCGTTCAAGACTCTCAGGTTGAGATCGCCGTTGACGGAGAAGTTCTGGCGACCGCCCGCGCCAAGCGCCGCCGTCCCGCCGAAGACGAGGTTCGTGTTCGGACCCGTGAAGCGCGTGCGGTCGAACGTCACCTCGCTCGGCGAGAACTGTACGACGAGCGGGTCTTCCGCCACGAGCTTGACGTCCTCGATCTCGATGGTGAACTCGGAGAAGGTCGCCGTGCCGTGCAGCGCATTGAAGTTGAAGCCCTCTTCGCGGTCGAAGATGTTGCCCGATGCCGTGAGCGTTCCCGTTGCGCGCCCCGCGACTTTCACGTTCGCGCCGGGCAGAAGCGCGGCGAAGAGGTGCGAGAGATCGACACCCGTGAGCGAGGTCTTGATCGTCGTCGGCAGACGCTCGTCGTTTAAGTCAACGTCAGCCGTGACGACTTGATCCTGCGTGCCGAGGATGCCAGTCGTCAGCTCCAGCGTGATGTGGTTGTTCTCCGTGCGCCCGGCGAGCTTGAGCGTGCCCGCCTGTTGCCCGTTGATGGTCACGCCGCGCCCCTCGCCATTCAAAGTCACGTTGTAAGTGCGTGGCTTGCCGTACACGCCCGCGGCTATCGCCGTGAAGTCGAACGTGCCGCCCACACTCTGCTGCGGCGCGATGCCGAAGAGCGACTGCACGACGTCGAGGCGCACGCCGCTGCCCTTCGCGTTGAGATCGAAACTCTTATCTTCAATGTTGAACTTGCCGCTCGCCGTCACCTGACCGGAACGGAAATGCGCGTCGAGGTTTTCGAGCTGGACGTTCGAGCCGCTGAACGTCGCCTTCGCGACGATGGAGTCGAAAGGCTCGCCCCTGATCTGACCCGGTCCGGCGCGCAAGTCCGCGCCCCCGCTCATCGCGCCCGGGATGCCGGTGATGCTCACCTTGCCGGATGTGGGACCCACCGCCGCCAGCTCCGTACTCACGTTCGCTGTGTCGCTACTGGTAAGCGGCAGCGCGGCGAGGATACCGCCGAGATCGAAGCGGTCGAGTGTGGCTTCGAGCGCGGTGTTGTTCTTGCCCTCGCGCGGGACGTTGAGTGTGAACTGCGCGGAGCCTCCGTCACGACCCGTGAGGCGACCGTCTGTGACGCGCATCATTGTGGCGTCGGAGTTGATTGTCGCGGCGACTGATCCGAGATCGCGACCGTTGACGAGGAGCGAGCCGAGCGAGGCGCGACCGTTGATGATGGGATCACTCAATGCGCCGCGCAGCGTCCCGTTGAATTCGACGCGACCCGCGAGATCGATCCCGTAATCGT
>JAVXVR010000416.1:0-8765 GCA_032230165.1 Acidobacteriota bacterium
GGGTGATGGAATTTCTCTCAAGCAAGGCTTTGATCAGATCGTCGAAGATCGCCATGTGCGTTGCCTCCTGCGGCTGGACTTTACAGACACATCTTTTAGCTTCGGAGTAGAGGTTAAGACAAACTCAGACGCGCGCCGCGGGCGTGAGAGGTACGAGGTGCGTGCGACGATATGCCAGTCGGCGTCGGCGTGTCAATGTTCATGATGCATATCTCAAGAGCTGAGCAGCTTGATCTTGTAATAGTTGTACATGTGCGGCAGCGGTCGGGCGGTGTCGAGGGCTGGCTCGCCCAGAGTGTACCGACCTTTATCGAGCAAGGCGGCGATAAAGGCTTTGGCGATGAAGAGCGCCATATGCTTTCCGGCACACACTTGCGGTCCGTTGCTCAGGTGGTTGAAGGAATAGTTATTCGCCTCGCCTTCCAGCCACAGCTCCGGCTCGAAGCGGTCGGCAAACGGGTGCGTCTCTTTGTCGCGGTGGTTGAAGGTGTTGTTAATAATGACCTGCGTCCCGCGCGGGACGGCGACGCCAGCGATGGAATCTTCTTCGATTGTTTTCCTCATCAACAAGGGTGTGGTGGGCCACAGGCGCATCGCTTCCTGCACACACGCTTCGAGGTACTTCAGTTTGTCTATGCCTTGCTGGGTCGAAAGGTCAGAGCGCGCCATCTCCTCCCGGACGCGCTTTTCGGCGAGCGGCTCGGCGACAATGAGAGCCAGTGTGCGCGCCGTGTTTGCCGCCAGCGTCTCACTCATGGCGAACATCCAGTGTGGAATCTGATTCGCGACTCTCGTGTCTTCGTCGGACGGGACTTGGCGAGTAAGAAACGTGAGGCTGCGCTCGTGCGGACTCTTCAAGTAATTGGAGACGGCGGAATAGAAGGCGTCGAAGTGGCGCGACTTTCCGAGCGCGAACACACGGTTGCTCTCGCGCATCATCTTTCGCAGTCTCGTTAAGAGAGTGCGGTCGTCTCGCGCCTCCGTCCCGAAGATCACCTGTAGCGTGATCGCGTCGAACGCTTCAGCCAGATCGTTCCAGACAATTGTTCGTCCAGCCCTTGCCGTCAAGGACTCCGCCTCGCGGCGCACGATTTCCACGAACCGCCCGGAATACTCATCCTCTGTGAGACCTTCGCCGATGACAGCTTCGTTAAACTGCCTGCGATCCTGCCACTCTGCACCCCTTGAGATGGTGAGTGCGCCGGGCTGAAAGTGCGACATCCCTCTGCGTTTGGCGTCCGGGTCGGAGGCGTAAGTTCCGGGCGAGTTTTTGAGCACGTGCTCGACGCCCGCATGATCCAGCACCAACAGCGTCTTGTTGCCGCCGACGCTGAGATAGACGTAAGCGCCGTACTTCCTTCTCAGGTGTGCGACGTGACGGACGGCGCGCGCGTCGCTGTCTAATTTCGTCCAGAAGGAGACCCAGAATTTGTTTCTCGTAAACAGCCCCTGCGTATAGACGGGCAGCGTCTGGACGAGGTTATAGCGCAGGGAGTCGAAGAAAGATGCCGAGGGGATTTGTTGCTGAGCCATGAGATTTGTTCCGGGTACGGGTGATGCCGCCGCGTGGCGGCTCATCATTCGTGCGTCATTAAGATCGAGCGACGGCGCGCTAGGGATCAGTGCCACTGCTCCATGTGGTTCGCCTGCGTGGAGGTGTACGCCCCCGGTTGGTAAAACTTGTCGTAGAAATCCAACTCCAGATGGTGCGCCTGATGAGCCAGCGTCGTGCGGAGCGGTCCGAAGTAGGCGGGGAAGCGACCGTAGGTTTTGTAGATGTATGTGCAGTAAGCAATGGTCGCCGCGATACACTCGTCGCTGAACTTCGGTATCTGCTCCTGAATCTCCTGCGGCGCTTTCCAAGACCCTGCATAAGACGAGACTAGTTGTGCGCGCGTCACGTTCTCTTGCTTAAACTTGAGAAAAGCCAACACGGCGTCTTCCATCGTCTCATAATAAGGGGGGCAGAAAGGCTTGATCAGATCGTGCCCTTCCACGGAGAGTCCGAGCGGGTGCGGGATCGCGTTGTTGCGGTGGAGCAGCTTCAGGATGAGGCGCGTCAAGAACCCGGCGTGCAAGATTTGCGAGACGCTCTGAGAGCCCAACTTGAAACCGAGGGCTTCAAACCAGGAGACTTCCGACGCGGTCGCGAAATGCGTCCAGCCGCCTAAGCCCATCGCCTGCTCTGTCAGCGACAGGTTATGCACCATGAAAGCCTGCTCGGCTAAGAGGAACTCAATGATGACGGCTTCGAGACCGAGGACGGAGACGACCCGCCCGTCTTCCGGCGCGTCGTGGAGTTTGCCGCCTTTGGAGCGACCGAACTTTTTGATCCCCGCCGGGCGGAAAGTGTTTCGCTCGTCGAGGACAAACGCCGTCATCTGCTCGTCGAAGGCTGAGAGGATGACGTTGATGTACATGCCCGTGAGGTCTGCGACGGGTAGAAAGTAGGTGCTGCCCGGCAAGTTCGTTGACCACTTGTTGAAGGGAAAGACAAAAGGAACTTCCTTCTTCACGGCGGTGCGTCGGTCGCTAACACGCACGCGCATCTGCCGGTACACTTCCTCGAATCTTTTATCAACCGCAAGGCGGCTGAGGTCGCTGATCTCTGCGAGCGAAAAATCCTGCGGACGTTTTATCAGGTGAGTCCCCTCGTCGTTGATGACGAAGAGCGCCGTGCCGTGAACGGCGTCTGCGCTTGCGCCCGTCCTGCCCGTGAGCGCCGCCATGACGTTGCCGCCGCCAGCCTCCTGCCAGTCGCCCGGCTGGTAGGGCACGTCGCCGAGGCAGAGACCGTTGACGCCCGCCGCCGCGAACGCGAGCAGAGCTTCTTCGGTCGCGCTTAGAGGAATGGGCTGGTGCGGACTCTTATAGGCGAGCCCGCCGCCGGGCATCGTCGCGCCCACGCTGAAACGTCGCGAGCGGCGGTGTATGAGGGATTCGATAAGTGGGTAGCTTAAAGCCTTCCGCAATGCTTCCGCCTGCTTGCTTTCTACTTGTGTCGCCATAATTCCAACTCCAACGCGAGGGGAGATAACAGTCTTAGCCCGGCATCACGTCGGCGCGCCCGCGTCCCTTCTAGTTTCACGCCGCGCGCGTCTTCCAGAGGCGTCGCCCGTCAGGAATACTTGTCCTCTTCGCGCAGGAGCTTGTAGAGGAGGATGCCTTGCACGAGACCGATCGTGCCGTCGAGAACGCCGAGCGCGAGGTAGCCACGAGGCGCGTTGGCGAAAAAGACGGGCCATATCCAGAAGATGCTGAACAGTATTCGCCCGACCGCGCCGACGATGGCGTTGACTTTGTAACGCAACGGATCGGTCGCCGCGGGCAGGTACGTGATGGAGAGAAAGAAGAGCAGCAGTGCGGCGTCGCGCAGCCAGATCGCTTGATAGGGCGACTGTGGCAGGTGCAGACGCGCGAGCAGCCAACCCGGCGAGAGGAGGACGGGGATGACGAAGCCCATGTTAGCCAGCACGCCCAGCCACACGGCAGGGGCAAACCACCTTAGATATTTGTTCATGCCTCCACAACCTTTCCGAAGAGATTCCAAGAGGCTCAAAGCGTCTTCAGGTACTCGATGAGCGCCCGCTTATCCTCTTCGCTTAACTCTGTGCCGAAGCGTGCCCCCGTGTGCCCCTTGTTGCTGTTGCCGAGTTCCGTGATGACGAAGACAGGCGACTTCATGCCGTTCGTGGTGCTCGCGTCCGTGCGAAAGCCTACGTTCGCGGTGTCGTACACCCCGTGCCCTGTGTAGAAAGACGGGTTGCCGCCATTACGACGCTCGGCAGGGGTCAGCAGATCGTAGAGCGTCGGGACAGAGCCGTTGTGCAGGTACGGCGCTCGCGCCCAAATCCCGTCGAGCGGCGCGTTCGCGTACCCGTTTGTCTTGTGGAAGTGCGTGAACGACCAGTCGTACCCCTTGCCATACTCGCGCTGAATGGGCACGAGCTTCTCCGTGTAAGAGTTCAGGCGGTGCTCGTCCGTCTGCACCTCCTGCAAGGGCGTGACCTGCCCGGTGTACTTGCCACCGATGGTGTGACACTCGTAGCAGTACTGCCTGTAGATTTGTTCGCCGTGCGCGACGACGTTCGGGTCGGAAGTTTTGGCGAACGGATAGGGCGGCGGGGGCAGGTACTCGATCCACGCACCGATGCGATCAATTGATGCCTCGTCAACGTTCTCGCGCGTCGCGCCGGCTCCGAACGCCGCGCTGAAGTTGCGCTCCCTCACGTCGTCGTTGTCGCCGTCCCAGTGGAGATTGATCCCGTGGCGAATCTGCTGATTCCAGATCGAGGGGAAGTCAACCGTGCCAAAGCGCTCGTCGTCTGAAAACTGATAGCCACGGTAGTAGTCGGAAAATTGATTCACCTTGTACGGGTTGAACGTGTCAACGCGACCGGGACCAAACGGCGCGTGAGTGGGTTGGAGAAAGCGGTCGAACTGCGCCTTGCGTAGCAGCAGACCCTCTTGCATCTGCGCGACGGCGTAACGATAGATGAACCGATCAAATGGGTTGAGGCGACCGTCCTTTTGAATTTCGGCGACGACCGATTCGGGCGTGAAGCGGTTGTCGGCGGCGCAGGCGAACATGAAATTCAAGAGCGACTGAATGTTGACGGTGTTGGCGGGCATCCCCAAGTAGATGCGCGGCGTGGCGGTTTCGCTCTCACGCACCACGCCGACGTGACAGGCGGCGCAGTTGAAGCCGACCACGTCGATGACGCGCCGTCGCTTCGAGAACCCAATTGGTCTGTCGTGCCCCGGCTCTTGAATGAATCCAAACGCGGTAAGATCGCGCGGCGCGCCTGCGGGCAGGTACTCCGGGAACATGCGCGGCAGCACTTTTAAGACTCTGAGCGGCAACCCGTTCTCATAGTCGCTGCCGATGGAGCCATACTTGAAATGGTCTTCGATGTTCGAGTAGCGGACGGGGCGGTTGGGCGAGTAACAGTAGGAGAGCGTCAGGATCACGACGAGCAGCACGATGGCGAGCATGAAGAGACGGCGGAGACGAAGTCTCTTCGTTTCGATCTCGACGGGCGTGAGAACTTCGTTGTATCTCGGAATTTTCATGATGCTGACTCCGGACGCGAAAGCGCCCCCGCGTGAAACTGCCTCGGTCAGACTGCCTGCGACTGCCGCGTTTGCTCCCTATTGAAAAGTCTTCGGCACATAGACGGTCATCACCTCACGGATCATCGCCTCGTAGTCGCCTTCGTAGCGCGACAGCTCATAGCAGCCGAGCGGATTCTCCGGGGCGTTGAACAGGCACTTGTTGCAGTAGGTGCAACGCTTCGTTTCGGGAATCTCTTCGCCGCGCGCGAAGTAGTCGTTGACCATCGCGTTGTTGGCGATGAGCGGGCGCGCGATGGAGACGGCGTCGCAGTCGCCGTCCTCTATGTGGCGACAAATCTTGTGCGCGGTTTGAAAACCGCCCGTGCAAATGATGGGCACGTCTGTTGTCATCTCGCGGACGGCTTGGCGGATGGCGCGCGCGTCCTTCGTGTTCGCGCCCTCGATATCTTTCGGGTGCTCCTGCGAGCGATGCCACAGGTATTTGAAGACGGGACGCAGCAGTGTGCTGGTAAAGAGACCGTAGTTGCGGTGCGTGTGGATGCCGCTTGAGAGCAGCCCGTCGTACCAGCGCACGGCTTGCTCCACGGGGAAGTCGCCCATCGGGTTGCGCGGGTGCGGGAACATGCTCCCGGTGGAGACATGTATGTGGTCAACGCCGTCCTCGATAAGCCACTTGCAGACCTGAACGGAATCCGCGAGGACGTTGCCTTTCTTCTCAAGCGGGTTGATGGCGCTGTTGTAGTCCGTCGCGCTGATCTTCATCCCCAGGTGGAAGTCGCTTCCGACCTTCTTGCGTATGGCGCGCACGATCTCGCGGACGAAGCGCGCGCGCTTTTCGAGCGAGCCGCCGTACTCGTCTTTGCGGTCGTTGATGCCGGAACTAAGGAACTGCGTGATCAAATAGCCGTTCGCCCCGTGCAGCTCCACGCCGTCGAGCCCCGCCTCGCGTGCGCGGCGCGCGCCTTCGGCGAAGTCGTTGACGGTCTGATTGATCTCTTCGAGCGTCATCGCCTGACAGAGCAGCCCGTGAAACGACTCTGTCTTGCCGGTGGAGCTTAAGCCCCGCCTGTATTCGTTCTCGACGCCTTGAATGTCTTGCTGACGCCCGGAGTGGCTGAGCTGGAGGATGTACTTGCAGTCGTAGGCGTGGACGGCACGGCCTAACGCGATCCAGAAGGGAATCTTGTCGTCGCCGTCAATCGTGGCGTAGTTGGGGACGATGCGCCCGCGTATGCTGACGGGCACGAACGAGCTGATGATCGCGCCCACGCCGCCGCGCGCGAACTTAACTTCCCAGTTGATGCGCGCCTGACTCCCAGAGCCGTCGTAGTTGTCGAACCGCCCCGAAACGTTCGAGCGGAAGATGCGGTTCTTCACCGTCAGGTGACGAAACTGTAAGGGCTGAAAGATCGCGTCGTATTCCATAAAGCCCCTCCCAAAAGAGAACGGGGTTAGACGTGGGTCGCGCCGTCGCGTGCGTTGAGTACGGCTAACGTCACTTGGCACGCGTCCACGGCGCGAAGGGGTTGTTGACGCCGCGCAATGCCGGAGTCAACTCCGGGTAGTGGCGCAGTAGGACGCTCGCCATGCCGTTCGAGTTGATCCAGTCCATGCCGCATTGCGTGTAAACTTTCGCGTTGTAGTCGGTCGTAAAAAAGCGGTCGCTCTTCAGACGGCGCGACGCCATGAGGATGAAGATGCGAAACGCCGTGTCGCTAAAGCCAAAGCCTTTGGGCGGGTTCTCGGCGAAAAGTCCGACCATCAGATCGACGCGGTCAATGTCGCCTTCGTAGACTTCGCGAATCTCCGCAGCCCATTTTTTGTTCTTCGTCAGCGCCTCAAACGACTTGACGCGCGGGAGGCGCAAGTGTTTCCGAAACTCGTTGTAGCGCGGCACGCCGCGCTCGCGGTCGCGCATGATGTCTGTGGCGGCAACGTCGGCGCGCGTGCCGTCAAGCTTGGTCAGGTCTTGGAGAAAGCGCGGGTAGTTGTGCAAGGTGATCGCGCCGGGGTGCGAAGTGCCGAACGAGTAGAACACGTCCTCGACGCACACTTGGTCGTCAATGACCGTCGCCGCCGCTTTGAAGGCGACTTCAGGGAACGTCAGACGCTTGAGCAGCCTGTCCGTCGCCAGCTCGCGTATCTCTATCTCGTCGGGGATGAGCGGGTGCAGGCGATAGACGGAGACGAACTCCTCTGTGAGGGCGAACGGCGCGGCGTGTTGATTGACGGGCGAGCCGGGAATGCCGCTAATGCCTTCGCTTTTGCTGATGCGACCGAAAATTTTGTAGAGCTTCTCGCCCACGAATCCCGACCAGTTGGCATTCATGGCGAGCTTCAGCGTCGGGTGGGCGAGGATGCCGGGCGTCCATTCGACCGTGTGAATCTTTGCCATCAAAGCGGCGTTGATGAGGTGCGCCTTTTGGAAGAGCTGCTCGTCGCTCCAGTAAGGGTATTCCAGACGGAGGCTGTCGCAGATGGCGTTGTGTTCGAGCGAGAAGAGCGTGTGCAGCAGAGCCAAGCCGATCCACCAGTTGTCGGTGAAGCCTGAGATCGTGATGCCGGTCTCCGGATCGATGGGCAGTCGCCCGTTCTCGACCTTCAACTTGCCGTCCACGCCCGATCTCAGCTTGGCTGCGGTCTTCTCGTCGCTGCCGTAAACCCCGGACGCATCCCACCAGTGTGAATCCTTGTTGACGTATGTGGGGGGGCGACCAGCATCCGCCGGGCAACGCGTCGGATCGGCGTCCGTGCGCGCGATATACATCCGACCCTTCTTTAACGGATCAGTCTCTTTATCGTCCCACGGATCGTCCTTTTCCAGATCGAGGATGAAATCGTCGTTGACGGGATCGCCGCCGTGTGAGAACCAGTCGTGAATCTGAAACTGAATCCACGCCGCCGCGAGGAGGTTGAGTGTGGTAGCGGGGACGAAGGTTTCGCGCGTCATCAACCTGCGACTAACCACACGCGGACTCGGCGAGAAGATCGCAGCCCCTTCCTCCGGGTAGGTGTTTTCGAGCGGGACGTTCCTGCCGAAGCGCGCGCCGGCGCATCCCATCGAAGGGTTGTCGAGATCATTGTAGCTGCCGTCGGCGGTGCGCGTGTAAAAGACGCGTGGGCTGGGCGGGCTCGGCGGCTGTATGTCCGCCTCGTCGGTCGAGGTGTCGTAGAGATTCTTCTCGCGGAGAACGTCGCGAAAGGCGAGCAGGTTGAGTGCGCCAAGCGGCGTCGGCAGACGGTGCCACGGGATGAGCCAGTTGACGCCTCGAAACAGGGCGCTGAAGAGACGTGACGAAAGCGATCTCCGATATTTCGGAATCCGCATTATGAATTCTCCTCTGTCGCTGACGGGCGAACTAAGGGGCAAACTTTCGGAATCGAAGACTGGTGGACGACCAACCCGGCAAGTGTCTGATATTGATTTCCCCGGCGAGGTAATCCGGCGCAACGGTGAAAGCCGGTTCAAGTGCTTCAAGTTCTCGGTCGGCTGTGTCTACTCAGGTAAGATAACGACACGGTAGAGCGGGAGTGAGAATCGGTCAAAAG
Source organism: Acidobacteriota bacterium (assembly GCA_032230165.1). GTDB lineage: Bacteria > Acidobacteriota > Blastocatellia > Pyrinomonadales > Pyrinomonadaceae > JAIVGV01. Next base: position 8,626 of record JAVXVR010000416.1, read on the forward strand.
TTAAAATATCAACGTAAGGGAGGCAAAAGCTAATATACTAACCATGCTTTGTCAATGTTTTTTCTCTTTGACGTGTGATGGTGGTCGCTTCACGTTTCGCACGACTTCTGAATCCATATTTAAATGGCGAGCCGGATTGG
>JAVXVR010000425.1:0-8338 GCA_032230165.1 Acidobacteriota bacterium
CTGATCTCCAACTCGCGATCAAGTTGTCCCATGCAGGTATAAAACCCCCCGCCGCGTCAGAAGTTGTTTGAGGAAGAGTCCGCGCGGAAGCATAGCACATGACGCGCCGCACCTCAGCGTCCCCCGCGTCTCATCCGCCCGCTCGCGCCCACGGCAACACACGCGAATGTTCAGGACAGTCTAGGACAGTCGAGGAACTGTCACACGCCGCGCTGCGTCGCACGCCGTGCGCCGTATGCTGCACGCCCGGAGGTCGGTGAGTGATGCGTGCGGACGAAGCCAGCGCCACGGCGCGACTCATCGCGGAGAGCACGATCTTTCTCGCGGGCGACGCGTCGGCGGGGCATCTCATCCCAGCGCGCGCGGCGGAGCTAAGCACGTGGTTCGTCGAATCGCCGCGCCAACTCGCGCGCTGGGCGATACAGAGCGGGCTGCGCCGGAAATTCGCGCGCTTCACCATCACGCGCTTCGAGAGATTGATCCTGCCCGGCATTCAACTCCACTACGCCTTGCGTAAACGCTACCTCGAAGACGCCGCGCGCGCCGCGCTCGACGAAGGCATACGGCAGGTCGTCGTCTTCGGCGCGGGCTTCGACACGCTCGCGCTCCGCCTCGCTGAGTCGCACGCCGCAGCAGAGTTCTTCGAGCTTGATCACCCTGCGACGCAAGCCCAAAAGACGCGCGCGCTCAAACGTCGCGCCGCCGCCGCGCCGCGCAACCTCCACTTCCTGCCGCTCGATCTCGCATGCGAGCGACCCCGTGCCGCGCTGCTCCACTCTGCGTCCGGCTACCGCGCCGACGCCCCGACGCTCTTCGTCGCCGAGGGCTTAACCATGTATCTCTCGCGCGAAGAAGTTGAAACGCTCTTCGCGTTCGCGCGCGCGCACGCGGGGGCGCGCAGCCTCTTCGCCTTCACGTACATGGAGCCGCGCGCGGACGGGCGCGTGGGCTTTCGCGCGTCGAGCCCGTTGGTCGGCGCGTGGCTGCGCTGGCGCGGCGAGGTCTTCAAGTGGGGCGCGCGGCGCGAAGAGTTGTGCCGGCTGCTCGCCGCGCACAACTTTGAGGCGCAAGAGATCGCGACGACCGAACTTTTGCGGCGACGCTACCTCGCCCCCGCGCGACTCGCTCACCTGCGACTCGCCGAAGGCGAGAGCCTCTGCGTCGCGCGACTGCGCGAAGACGTCCGCGTCGCGCGGCAGCTCGACGATGCGGGCGATGAGCGACCCGGCGTCTTCGTCAACGACGTACACTCGCGCTTGAACCGGACGCGCGTCAGCGAGATCAGCGAGCCCGCCTCAATCGAAGCCCTGCGCGAGACGGTGCGGCGCGCGCGTCGGGAGAGTCTAAAAGTTTGTGTCGCGGGCGGGCGGCACGCGATGGGCGGGCAGCAGTTCGGCGCAGACTGCCTGCTCGTTGACATGCGGCGCATGAACGGCGTCGTCAGTTTTGATCCGGCGCGGGGCGTGATCGAGGTCGGAACGGGCATTCAGTGGACGGAGATGATCGCTTTCATGACAAAGGCGCAGCGCGGCGCGACGCGACAGGTCGGCATCAGGCAGAAGCAGACGGGCGCGGATAATTTAAGCGTCGGCGGCGCGCTCGCGGCGAACGTCCACGGGCGAGGGCTTCGACTCAAGCCGTTCATAGGCGACGTGGAGTCGTTCACTCTCGTCGATGCCGAAGGCGACTTGCGGGAGTGCAGTCGCACGCAAAACGCGGAGCTGTTCCGTCTCGTCGCCGGTGGCTACGGGCTCTTCGGCATCGTCACGAGCGTCAAGCTGCGGCTCGCACCGCGCCGAAAGTTGGAGCGAGTCGTGCGTCTCGCGGACACACGCTCTCTGACGCGCGACTTTGACGAGCGCATCCGCGACGGATACCTCTACGGCGATTTTCAGTTCAAGACCGACCGCGCGGCAGAAGGCTTCCTGCGCGAAGGAATCTTCGCCTGCTACCGAAGCGCGCCGGACGAGGCGGTAGTCTCCGAAGGACAGAAGGAACTCTCTGCTGACGACTGGCGCGAGCTGCTCTATCTGGCGCACGCGGATCGCCGCCGCGCGTTTGAGGTTTACGCCGCGCACTACCTCGCCACTTCGGGTCAGATTTACTGGTCGGACACGCACCAGCTCAGCGTCTATCTGGACGACTACCACCGCGCGCTCGATGCGCGACTGAACGCGCGTGTTCCCGCGAGCGAGATGATCACGGAAGTTTACGTTCCGCGCCGCGCTCTCGCGGCGTTTCTCGAAACGGTACGTACGGACTTTCTGCGCCACAACGTCGAGTTGATCTACGGGACGATCCGCCTCATCGAGCGCGACGAAGAGAGCTTCCTCGCGTGGGCGCGCGAGGCTTTCGCGTGCGTCGTCTTCAACCTGCACGTCGAGCACGACGCGGCGGGGCGGGAGAAAGCGCAGAGAGATTTTCGCCGGCTCATCGCGCGCGCCGTCGAATCGGGCGGGAGTTTTTATCTCACCTACCATCGCTGGGCGACGCGCGAGCAGGTTTTAAGTTGCTACCCGCAGATGCCAGAGTTCTTGAGGCTGAAAAAGAGATACGATCCCTCGGAGACTTTCGAGAGCGACTGGTACAGGCACTACCGGGAGATGTTCGCTGACGAGTTGACTCACTGATTGAACCGCCCTTTGTGGCTTGTGATTTATCAGAGCCCTTTGCGCTCGCGCCACTCACGCACGACTTCGGCGGGCGCGCGCTTGCCTCCGTCAACTTCGTAGTTGAGTCGGCGCATCTCTTCGGTCGAGATCGCGCCACCGAGTTTTTGCAGCACTTCGTTGAGCGCGGTTGCGCGCGCGAGGGCGTCGCGGCGCGCGAGGAAGACAGCTTCGTAGGGTGGGAAGTAGTGGCGGTCGTCTGTGAGCTGCACGAGATCGAGCGCGCTGATGAGACCGTCGGTCGAGTTGCCCGCGATGATGTCAACTTCGCCTGCGGCGAGCGCGCGGTAGGTCAGAGACAAGTCCATCTCGCGCGGGCGCGAGGCGAAGCGCAGGTCGTAGGCGCGCGCGAAGCCCTCGTAGCCGTCGGGGCGCGACATGAAGTCCTGACCGAAGCCCGCGCGCCAACGCGGCGCGTGCACTGCTGCATCGGAGATGGTGCGCAGCTTCAGTTCGCGAGCGTCGCGACCGCGCACGAGGATGGCGAAGTCGTTACTGAAGCCGAGCGGCGGCGAGGTCTCGACGGCGAAGCGTTCGGTGTACTCGCGCTTGACCTGTTCATAGACGGCGCGCGGGTCTGTGATCGGCTGGTGTTTGAGAATCGCGGTAAAGGACGTGCCGGTGTATTCGGGGTAAACGTCGATCTGCCCGGCGACGAGCGCATCGTGACAAAGATTGCCGCCCAGCTCGAAGCGACGCTCGACCGCAAGCCCGCGCGCTTCGAGAGCTTGCGCGAGCATCTCCGCGAGAATGACGCTCTCCGTGAAATCTTTCGAGCCGACGCTGACGCGAGCCTGCGCGCCCGACGAATTCATCGTCGGACTCTTCGCACCGCTTCGCCAGACGGCATAGCCAGCAGCGATGAGTACGACGATGAGCGACGCGACAGCGACGCGGCGAACGGTCGTGCGCCTCTTCGTTTCAGCGGTCGCTCGCGTTCGCGCCTGTGGACTCAGGCGCGTCTCCAGAAGTCCGATGAGCCAGTCGGCGGCGAGCGCCATCGCTGCTGCGGGAATCGCGCCCGCGAGCACGAGTCTGTTGTCGTTCATGCGAAGCCCGCGAAAGATGTACGTGCCGAGTCCGCCCGCGCCGATTGCCGCCGCGATGGTTGCGACGCCGACCGAGATGACCGCCGCCACGCGCACGCCCGCGAGGATGACGGTCGTCGCGAGCGGAAGCTCGACTTGCCACAGAATTTGTCGCGAGGTCATGCCCATCGCGACCGCCGCCTCGCGCACATTTGCGTCAACGCCCTCAATCCCTGTGACCGTGTTGCGTATGACGGGGAGCAGAGCATAGACGACGAGCGCGAATATGGCCGTGCGCGCGCCGATGCCGCCGACTAGGGGCAGCGGAATGAGGAAGCCGAAGAGCGCGAGGCTCGGCACGGTTTGGAGGATTCCGGCGACGCCGAGCACGGGGCGTTTCCAACGCGCGTGGCGCGTGAGCAGGATGCCGACGGGGATGCCGATGAGGACGGCGACGCTGATCGAAACGAGCACGAGCCACAGGTGCTGCGCGGTGAGCGACAGCAACTCGCGCCAGTGTGTTTGCAGAAAATTCGTCAAGGTCTTTCACGCCACGCGCTCCGGCGTGTCTCACTATCAGCCTTCACCATCTGTGACGAGGAGAGAATCGCCGAGGCGCAGCGTGTCGAGATAGGCGCGCGCGTGCGGCTCATCCGTCTCTAAAAACTCTTTCGGCGTGGCAAGGAGCACGATCTGTCCGGCGTGCATGAGCGCGATACGCGAGCCGAGCGCCAGCGCCTCGCGCACGTCGTGCGTGACGAAGACTGCCGATTTGCCGAGCCTGCGGCTTAACGCGGCGAACTCGCGTTGCAGCGCGGCGCGCGTCAGAGGATCGAGCGCGCCGAAGGGCTCGTCGAGGAGCAGCAGCGGCGGATCGGCGGCGAGCGCGCGCGCCACGCCCACGCGCTGTCGTTGACCGCCCGACAGCTCGCGCGGGAATCTCCCGGAGAATCGTGCCGCGTCGAGTCCGACGAGTCGGAGCAACTCCGCCGTGCGCGCGCCGACGCGCTGAGCGTCCCAGCCTTCGAGCGTGGGCACAAGCCCGACGTTTCGCGCGACCGTGAAGTGCGGGAACAGCCCGGCTTCCTGAATGACGTAGCCTGTGCGGCGGCGCAACTGGATCGCATCCCAGTCTGTCGTCGCGCGACCCTCGACCAGAACCGCGCCTGCGGTCGGCTCAAGCAGACGGTTGATGAGCTTGAGCGTCGTCGTCTTTCCGCAGCCCGACTCGCCGAGCAGCACCAATGTCTCGCCGCGAAAAATTTCGAGATCGAGATCGGAGATGATCGGCGCAGACACGCCGCGCGGTGCGTAGCTTACGCGACGGAACTCAACGACGGGGCTCTCGTCTGACATTTCGTCTAAGCGATGCGGAGGCGTTCGACAGCACGCTCAATTGAACCGTGCCAGCGACCTTTAAAGTTACGCAGCAGGATGTCTGCGGGCGAAAGCTCTTCGCTGACAACGCGCTCGCGAAGCACGTCGAGGTAGTGCGCTTCGTCAGGCTCGGCGCGGCGCAAGCCTTCGCGTGCGAGCGCGACCGTCTCACAGGCTAAGGCTTGGACGTTAACATTCACGGCGCGTGCCGCGAGGGCGTCGCGCGCGACCCGTTCGCGCAGCTCAATGGCGTCGGCGTGATCAAGTCGCGGCGCAAGACGCAGGGCTTCGTCGAGCGCGGCGGCGTCGTAGAGCAGACCTTTCCAGAGAGCCTGGAGGGCGAGCGCGTCGTCGAGCGAGCCGCAGTCCGCGCCGCGCAGCTCGATGTGCTGCTTGAGGCGCGCGTCTGTGAAGATGGTCGTCAGGTGATCCGCCCAGTCTCCGAAGAGCGGCGTGACGGAGCCGCAGCCGCGCGCGAGGAAGTCGCCGAACTTCGTGCCTGTCGGCGCGTCGAGGTAGATGCTGTCGCGCTGCACGAAGAGCATCGGCACGTCCATCGCGTAGGCGACGAAGCTTTCGGGCGTGAAGTCATCTGTGAGCGCGGGCGGGGAGATGAGCGCGCGGTCAGAATCTGTGGCGAGCCACGCGGCGGCGCGCGTCGATTTGTAGCCCGAAGGCTTGCCTTCCTGGAACGGCGAGTTGGCGAAGATCGCCGTCACGATGGGCGCGAGGCGGTTGCCGACGAGAAATTTTTTACGCAAGTCCTCGTCGTCGCCGTAGTCGAGATTGGTTTGCACGGCGCACGTGCGCGTCATCATATCCCACGCGCGCGCGCCGCGACGCGCAAGGTAAGGGCGCATCACGTCGTAGCGCGACTTCGGATACCACTGCTGCTCCGCGAGCGTGCGCAGGGGGTCGAAGCCGCAGGCGACGAAGACGAAGTTGTTCCCATCGGCGATCTCGTGGAGGCGCGCGAGGTAGCGGCGCAACTCGCGCTCCACGTCGGCGAGCCTGTGTTGCGGCGCGCCGGAGAATTCGATCTGCCCGCCCGGCTCGACCGTCAGACGGTTCATCTGCCCGGCGTTGACCTCGATGAGCGTGCCGCCCTCGTAATGGAGATCGTTCGACGATGGCGCGAAGCCCGCGAGCACGCGCTGCACTTGTGCGGGATCGAGTCGCGCGAAGTCGCGACGCGCGTCGTAGCCGAACAGCTCGAACTCGACGCCGCACGTCCACTCCGCGAAGGGCTTCGCGCCGCGACGCAGATTCTCGACGAAGAGCGGCGCGGCGTCGATTGAGACAGCGTCGGTGAGGAGCGGGAAGCCCTCGCCGCGCGGCGCAGACATACGCGTCGCCGCCCCGTCGCCCGCACCCGCGTCGCGTCCGACAATGCCGCGCGCGGCGGTCGCTTCCGTTAGCTCGTCACTTTTCATCCCGCTGCTCGCTTTCGCCGACGACGAAGAAGAGGTTGCTGCTGAAACGCTCCGCCGCGTCGAGCCACGCCCGCCCGCGCGCGAAACCTGCGTGCGCCGCGAGCGCGTCCAGTTCCGCGGGCGCGTACTTGTAGGAGTTCTCCGTGTGGATGCGCTCGCCCGCCGCGAAACGGACTTCGAGCGAGACGGCGGCGACATTGACTACTTGCGCGCGCGTGCTCTCAAGGTACATCTCGACGCGACCGGCGCGCTCGTTATAGGCGGCGACGTGTCGGAAGGAGCGCGGATCGAAGTTCGCGCCCAACTCACGATTGATGCGCGCGAGCAGGTTCAGGTTGAAGGCTGCGGTGACGCCGAGCGCGTCGTCGTATGCGGCTTCTAAACTCCCGGCGTCCTTCTTCAAGTCCGCGCCGAGCAGAAGCGCGTCGCCCGCGCGAAGGACTGTGCACACCCGTCGCAAAAAACTTTCGGCGTCCGCCGTGTCAAAGTTGCCGATGTTCGAGCCGAGGAAGAGCGCGAGCGTGCGACCGCGCGCAGACTTGTCGTGCTTGAGACGCGCGAGCGCGGCGTCGTAGTCGCCCGCGTAAGCTTCGACGCGAAGGCGCGGGTAAGTTTCGAGCAGCGCGTCCGCCGCCGCTTCGAGTGCGGAGACGGAAATGTCCACGGGTAGGTAGAGCAGCTCGCTTTGACGGCGGAGCAGCGCATCGATCAAGTGGCGCGTCTTCGTGGAGCTTCCGCTGCCGAACTCGACGAGCGTGAGGGGCTCGCCCCCCAGCGCAGATGCGATCTCACCGGCGCGGTGCGAGAGGATTTCGTCTTCGGCGCGCGTCAGATAGTATTCGGGGAGCAGACAGATCGCCTCGAAGAGATGCGAGCCTAATTCGTCGTAAAAATATTTCGGAAAGAGTTGCTTCGGGCGGGAGGTGAGACCGAGCGCCACGTCCGCCGCAAAGGAGGCGGACGCATCATCATGATCTGTCGCGAGACGATGCAGGCGCAGACGCGCGTCCGCCGTGTGAGTGTCGGTCGCCTGCATCGTCGCGTGCCCTTCGTGTTCGCTCATCCGTCTTGACTCTACGTCGCGAGCTGCGCGGTCGGATGTCGCCCGCGCGCCCGCCGCTGACACATTCATTTGCGCGCTTGCCATCATAACCGATCAAGGCTCATCATCCACGCTTCAACGCGCGGGGGGGCAAGAGAGCGGACGATGAAAGACGAGAACGGACGCGGGCGCGAAGAGATCGCGACTGAGCTTCAGAGGGCACGAGCTGCGACGCTCAGCCTCTTCTCGCTCGTGGCGCGCGAGGCGGACTTGCACGAGAGTCCCGGCTACGGTTTCCGTCCCATCATCTGGCACCTCGCGCACATCGGCGTCTTCGAGGCTTACTGGATTCTGCAAAAGACGAAAGGCGACGCAAGCCCCGACGCGCGCTACGAGCGCATCTTCGACCCGATTGCGACGCCGCGCGAACAGTCGAAAGAGTTGCCCTCGCGCCGCGAGATGGAGGCATATCTCGCGCGCGTGCGCGAGCGCGTGCTCGAGTTTTTAGATCGCGCGCCGTTCGACACTTTTGCGATTGGCGATCCCCTCTTGCGCGACGTCTACGTCTTCCGCCTCGTCCTCGAACACGAACGACAGCATCAAGAGACTCTCGCCTACCTGCTGCAACTGCTCGATCCCGCGAAGAAGTCTCGACCGCGAGCATCGAACGCCAGCGGCGAGTCAGCGCATCTCTCATCAACGTCTGCCGCATCGCCCGCCGGTAGCGTGTCGGCTGCACAGCCGCCCGGCGAGATGGTCGAAGTGCCCGCGTGCGAGTTTCGGATGGGC
>JAVXVR010000447.1:0-3333 GCA_032230165.1 Acidobacteriota bacterium
CGCTCGCGGTCGAAAGAGAGAACCGTTTCGGGCGTGCCTTCGATGGGGCGACCCAGAGAGTGTCCGGGGAAATAGGCGGCGTTGAACAGCTCGGTCAAAAGTTCTTCGGGCGTGTCCTCGACCATCTTCATCTCTTCGATAATCACCTTCTGCTCGCGTTCGAGATCGGTTGCATCGAAGCGCGGGGCGAGGAGCATGTCGGCGAGCAGATCGAACGCTTTGGGTATGGCGGTGTCAACGATCTTCAAGGAGAAGCCCGTTAGCTCGTGCGTCGTGTAGGCGTCGAAGTTTCCGCCGAGCCGGTCGGACTCGACGGCGATGTCGAGTGCCGTGCGGCGGCGCGTGCCCTTGAAGACGGCGTGCTCGATGAAGTGGCAGATGCCGTTAACCTGTGGGCTTTCGTGGCGCGCGCCGCGACGCACCCAGACGCCTATGGTCGCGGAGCGCAAGTTGGGCATGTGCTCCGTCAAAACGGTCGCGCCGTTTGGGAGTCTCGTCGTGCGAACCTGATCAATCATCGCGGGAAAAATGTCGGACAAAAAATTTATGAACCCACGGGCGGGCGTTTTCGCGGCAAGTGGCATCGTAGCACGCAGGAAACTCGCGGGCAAACTGTCCATCAGCGCGAAGTCGGAGCGCGGAAAGCGCAAGATTAGAAGAGGTTTGCGAGCCCTTTTTTCCCCCGCGCCCTTCGGGGCAACGCGCCGCCACCAGCGAACCTTCAAACGGCTTGCTTGACACGCTTTACCCGGTCGGCGAAAATGTCCCCACTTCGCGCTCAAGCGGGATTTCGGTAGAACATATGAAACTCGTGCGACGTGCGACAGGCAGTTCCCGAACTGTTCGCAACAGTAGTCTCCCGCGTCGCTTTATCCTCGTGAACCGGAAGGAAATGAGTTCTGGAGGTGCGTCCGTCGCAAATGGCGGACTCGCCGGGAGGTTGGTGCAATGAGGAAAAGCTCCTTGCGCGTGACTCTGACACTCCTCGCCGCGGCTCTCCTGCTCGCGTCGGCGAGCCAGCCCGCCGTTCGCGCGAAGGGCGGCACGAGCCGCCGTCTCGGCACGGTCACGGGACTCGTGCGCAACTCTAAGGGGCAGCCGCTCGCGGGCGCGATCATACGCTTCATACGCGAAGGAGCCGACACCGTCTCGAAGCAGACGAGCACCGGGCAGGACGGCACGTTTACGGCGCGCGTCTTCCCCGGCAAGTACCTGCTCACCGCTCTCGCCGAAGGCTTCCGTGAAGTCTCCTTCAACTCCGTTCAGGTTAACCCGTCCGACGAGATCAGTTATCGCTTCAACTTAGAGCCGCTCGGCATGGGACGCACCGCGCCCGAACGCCGTGCCGACCGCAACGATCCCAAATGGAAGCTGCGCTCGGCGGCAAACGCACGCTCCATCTTCCAGCAGAACGGCGCGAAGGACACGAACGCAGAGATCGCCGAGGACGCGATAGCCGAAGCGCAGAGCGCACAGGACGGCGCGGACGATCAGACGAATGACGAATCAGCGCAACTCTCGTTAAATAACACGGGGCGCACACACGGCGTCGTCGAAACCTATACGGGCTTCTCGCAGGGCGCGCTTGCCCCGGCTTACGTCGGCACGAACTTCGCCATCTCGACGCCCGCCAGCGATGGGCTCAACTTCGTCTTCGCCGGACAGTTCGCCTCGAACGGGCTCGCGCGACTTGAGACGACCGGAATCCTTCGCGCGGGTGATCGCCACAGCGTCAGGCTCACGCTCGGCGGCGCGAGTGTGCCGCTGCTCGTCACGCAGAAGTCTGCGGGCGTGAAGAACTCTCTGAGCCAACTCTCCGTGCGCGCCGTCGATGAGTGGATCGTCAGAGACGGCGTCGTCGTCGTGCTCGGTCTCGACTACGCGCGCTTCCTCGGCTCGCGCGGGGTGGGAAGCATCACGCCGCGCATCGGCTTCGCCTACGACGTGAACGCGCGCACGCGTCTCCACGCCGCTTACGCGCCCGCATCAGGAGCGGCGCAGCGGTCTGCGGCGAGCCTTGAGAATGGTCAGGTCTTTTTCCCAGAGGTCAACGAACAAGCCGTAGCGTTCGTCGATGGTCGCGCCGTGACGGGGCGCAGCCACCGCCTTGAGTTCGGCGTCGAGCGCGTGATTGACAACGCTTCGAGCGTCGAAGCTTCAGCCTTCTTCGACACGACGGACGGACGCGGCGTCGGGCTGATGAACCTGCCGCTTAACGGTTTCTCGGACGCCAACGGCGCGGAGCTTTTACAGGTCGCCAATCAGCAGGGCGCGGCTCGGGGCTTGCGCGTCGTTTACACGCGCCGCGTGAGTCATTATCTGAAGACCAGCGCGGGCTACGCCGTCGGTCGCGGTCAGGGACTCGCGCCGCTCACGCTCTCTTCGAAACCTACAGACGTTTTCCGCAACGGCTTCTTCCAAACCGCCGCCGCGCAGGTTGATTCCTCCTTCAAGACGGGCACGCGCGTCCACACGGTTTTGCGCTTCTCTTCGCGCGCCGCCGTCTTCGCCATCGATCCGTTCGCCGGTCGGCTCGCCGTCTTCGATCCCTCTTTGAGCATCCTCGTCACGCAGGACTTGCCGACCTTCGGGCTGCCCGTCCACGCCGAGGCTCTGCTCGACGCGCGCAACCTGCTCGACGCGCTTACCTGCGCCGACGACGGCGACACGCTGACGGTCTTAAGCGGCAATCGTCGCAGCGTGCGCGGCGGCATCTCCCTCAGGTTCTAAAACAGGCGAAAGTAAACAAGGCAAAGAAAGTGTGGGGCGAAGGGGAGGCGGTTTATTTCTCTTTCGCCCTTTTTATTTTGCCTTTCGGCTTGTTCAAATTCTCGGACGAAATACAAAAACTTGGATTTGGACCCTTGAGTTTACGCGCCGATTCAGACTTTATTCCGAGACGAGGGAGCACGGGAAGCCGCGCCGCTTGAACGCAATGAGCCCGCCCTTTAGCCTTCGCGTCCGTCGCGACCGCTCGCTGGCGCGCGGAGTTTTCAGATTGGAACATCACTTGCTTTTAATTTACCGATTTAGCGCGCGGATCGCGTTGAGGTGCTAAGGCGTTGAAGAGATCGCTGCTGACAACGAGGGCATGGGTGCTGCTGATGGCGGCGGCGCTGCTCGTCGTCGCGGGCGGTCTCAACTTCTACCAGCGACTCACGCGCACGCCCCCCGTAACGGACGGCGTCACCTGGAAGCAGACGGCGAAAGGCGTCGTCGCGCAGTCGGTCGATCCCAACTCGGTTGCCGGGCGCGCGGGCGTGCTCGGCGTCCTTCCGGGCGACCGCCTCGTCGCCATCAGTCCCGACGAAGAGCACGACGAGCCGGTCACGA
>JAVXVR010000477.1:0-5075 GCA_032230165.1 Acidobacteriota bacterium
CAATCACCCGCACATCCTCACCGTCTATGAGATCGGCGAAGCCGACGGCAAGCCCTACATGGTCATGGAGTACGTGCAGGGCGAGACGCTGCGACAGAAGATCGCCGCCGGGTCTCTGTCCGTCAAAGAGGCTTTGGAGATTGCGATACAGGTCGCCGAAGGACTAGCCAAGGCGCACGAGCACGGCATCATCCACCGCGACTTGAAGCCGGAAAACCTGATGCTCAGCCGCGACGGCTACGCGAAGATTCTCGACTTCGGCTTGGCGAAGCTCATCGAGCGGCGGCAGCCCCTCTTCACAGCCAATAGCGCGGAGAAGACGCTCGTTCAAGTTAAGACGCAGTCGGGGACAATCCTGGGGACGATCAATTACATGTCGCCGGAACAACTCCTCGGACAGCGCGTCGATCTGCGCAGCGACATCTTCTCCTTCGGTATCGTGCTCTACGAAATGGCGACGGGTCAGTGTCCTTTCGCCAACCAGAATAAGATCGACACGATGCACGCCATCCTGCACGCGGAGCCGACGCCGACGCACGCCGTCAAATCCGATCTGCCGCTTGAGCTTCAACGGATTCTCTCTAAAGCTCTGGCGAAAGCGGCGAAGGCACGCTACCAAACAGTCAAGGAACTCTCGGTTGATCTCAAGGCTCTCAGACGCGATCTTGAGCTGGGCAAAGCGACCGCCCCGGCAAACACCAAGCTGGTCTTGCGGCGCGTCGTCATGCCGCCCCGTCGCGCTCCACGGATCGACTATGAAGGAGAGCTGAACGAAGCGCAGTACAAAGCCGTGACGACGACGGACGGCGCGCTCCTCATCGTTGCCGGAGCGGGCACGGGCAAGACGCGCACGCTCGTCTATCGCGTGGCGCGTCTGGTGGAGACGGGCTCGCGCCCTGAGTCCGTGTTGCTCTTAACCTTCACGCGGCGCGCGGCGACGAGCATGCTCGCGCGCGCGGCGGCGCTCGCCGATGAGCGTTGCCAGCGCGTCTCCGGCGGCACGTTTCACTCGATGGCTCATTCCGTCTTGCGCAAATACTCGGAGGCGGCAGGAGTCGCGCGCACCTTTACGGTGCTTGATTCGAGCGACACGGAAGATTTGATCGATCTGCTGCGCCGACAGATGCACATTGTCGGTAAAGACCGCCGCTTCCCGCGCAAGCGCACCATCTGCGCGATCTTCAGCATGACCGCTAACAAGCTGCTCTCGCTCACGGAAGTGCTCAATCAATACTACCCGCAGTTTGCCGGGGAAGCACCCGAACTCGAAGAGTTGTTCAAGGCGTTCGAAACCTACAAGCGTTCGCGGCACATGCTCACTTACGACGACCTGCTCGTGCGCCTGCGCGAGACGCTCGAAGGAAACGAGGAGCTGTGCCAACGTCTCTCCGAACAGTATCGCCACATCATGGTGGACGAGTATCAGGACACCAACCGCTTGCAGGCGCAGATCGTGCGGCTGTTGGCGGCGACGCACGACAACGTGGCGGTCGTCGGCGACGAGTGCCAGTCGATCTATTCTTTTCGCGGCGCGAGCTTCAGGAACATGCTGGAGTTTCCCGAACTCTTCCCCGACGCGCAACTGATCAAGCTGGAAGAGAATTTCCGCAGCACGCAGCCCGTGCTCGATGTCGCCAACGCGATCATCGGCGAGGCGCGAGAAGGCTACGCGAAGCGTCTGTTCTCGCGCACGGCGGAAGGCGACGCGCCCCTGCTCGTGAGCGCGCGCGACGAGAACGAGCAGTCGCGCTTCGTCGCGCAGCGCATCGAAGAGCTGCGCGAAGAGGGCGTGCCGCTCTCCGAGATGGCGGTGCTCTTTCGCGCCGGCTCACACTCGTTCGATCTCGAAATCGAGCTGGGCAAACACGGCATCCCTTTCCGCAAGTTCGGCGGCATCAAGTTCGCCGAGTCCGCGCACATCAAAGACGCGCTCGCGTTCCTGCGCGTCTCGCTCAACCCGGCGGACACGCTCTCATGGTTTCGCGTCCTCAAACTCATCGATCACATCGGCGATGCGACCGTCGAGCAGATACTCGAATACCTCGGCGTCGAAAGGCGTGAGTTCAAAGCGGCGCGTGCGAAGGAGAGTCTCTTCAAGCGACTGAAACAGTTTCCCGCGCGCGCCAGCTACCAGCATCAACTGATCAAGCTGGCACACGTGCTCTGCACCAACGTCGAGCAGAAGTCGCCGCACGCGCAGCTCGCCAACGTCCTGCGTCTCTACCGCCCGCTGCTTAAAAACAGGTACGACGATCACCCTAGACGGCAGCGCGATCTGGAGCACTTGCAGCAGATCGCGAAGCGATACAAGAGCGCCTCGGAGTTGCTGGCGGACGTGGCGCTTGACCCAAGCGATGCGGCGCAAACGGAAAGGACAGCGCGCGGCACGGGCTACGTCACGCTCTCGACCGTGCATTCGGCGAAAGGGTTGGAGTGGAACACCCTGTTCGTCATCTGGATGATGGACGGCTGGTTTCCGTCTTCGCGCTCTGCGGACGAGTTTGAAGATTTGGAAGAGGAAAGACGCTTGCTCTACGTCGCCGCGACGCGCGCCAAACGGCATCTCTACTTCACCTACCCGATGGGCTTCTATCGCGGCGGCGGCTCGGATTCACTCCCCATGGTCTCGCGCTTTCTCGATCCGATCTCCGACACGATCCTCGCCCGCGCGACATTGTTCGGGAATGACGAGCAATATGAGACGAGAGAGATGTGAGAAAAGACCGAACACGATGAAACGATGAGCTTCGCCTCCCCACTCGTCACTTCCTTCCCGTCACCCGTCACGCTTTACCTGTCACGGTCTTTCAGTAGTTCGTCAAAATCTTCTCCGCGTCGAGTCCCATCTCCTGAAGGCGGTCGCGCGTGTGCTCGATCATCTCGCGCGAGCCGGCGACGAAGGCGACGGGCGAAGAGAGCGTCGGGAGCACGTGGTCGAGGAGCGACTGGACGTAGCCGGTCTGACCCGCCCACTCGTAGCCGTCCGGGCGCGAGATGACCTGTCGCAGCTCGACGCCCGCCGCCTGCCACGCCTCTGTCTCATCCCGGTAGCAGAAGTCTTCGGGCGTGCGCGCGCCGTAGAGGACGAAAATTTGTCCGAAGAGGTCGGGACGCGCGAGGGCGTGGCGGACGGCGGAGCGCACCGGCGCGATGCCTGTGCCCATGGCGACGAAGACGAGATCGCGCCCGGCGTGCGCGTCGAGCGGGAAGCCATGACCGACGAGCTGTTTGAGTTCGACCGTGTCGCCTGCGTTGAGATCGTAGAAGGGTTCGCCAAACTCGTTGCTCGCGCCGCCTGTGCGCTTGATGAGGAATTCGAGCGCGTCGTCTTCGGGCGCGCTGGCGATGGCGAAGTAGGACGCGACAGCGCCGACGCGCAGCACAGCCACCTGCCCCGGCGCGTGGGCGATGTTTCGCGCATCGGCGGCGCGCATGTCGAACGAGCGCACGTCGCGCGCTTGGCGGAAAACGCGCGTGATTGTGAGCGTAGTTGATCCCTCGTCTCTCATAAATCGTGTGCGTCGCGTCGTCTCGGTTTTGTCTTGGCGTGTGCGGCGCAGTTTAGCGCGGAAACTAAAGAAGGCAAAAGTAAAGACTTAGACATGAAGACGTGGTGCTATCAAGTGCGAGACCAGATCGAGATCGACGCGACCATCGAACGGGTCTATTCGGTCGCCTCCGATCCGGAGATCGTCCCGGCTTACGCCGAGGAGGTCGTGCGGATCGAATTAGTGAAAAGGCTGAATGAACATTCCGCCTTAGTGAGGAGCCACCTCCGGGTAGGCGGGCTGACATTCGCGCACTTGTACAGGTATCACTACCGCGCGCCGACGAACTATAGCGGGACGCAGGAAGGCGGCAAGTTATTGCGCGGCTACTTCAGTTTCACCTTTCAGTCGCGTGGGGCGCGGGCGCTGGTTTCTCACACCGAAGGCATCACGAGCCCCGTCCCTTATCTGGCTTGGCTGGTCGGCTTCATCTACTTTCGCGCCCTATCTCGCGGGGGTGTGCGCGAGGAGCTTGATAAGTTGAAGAGGCTTGTTGAAGAGTCGCACATCTTAACTGACCGACCGGAGAACTCACCTCATTAAAAAATTTTCGACGAAGGCGCGCAGCTCTTCGAGCGAGGAGTCGGCGACGAGGCGGAAGACGCGCGTGGGCGGTGAGTTCGGGGGAAGGGCGGCGGCGGTCAAGGCATCTGTGATGATGAGCGCGGAGGAGGCGAGCCCGCGCTGCCAGTCCGGCGCGCTCGCGTCGCGGAAGTTGAGCGCGGCGGGGTCGAGACCGGCGGCGACAAGGACGTTGCGCGACCAGCGCAGGAAGTCTCCCCAGCGTGAGACGACGGTGATGAGCGCATCAGGCAAGGGACGCTCCACGCCGGTTAAGGACAGTGGCACGGAGCGCGAGTTGAGCACGAGCAGATTCGCGCCGGGCTCGATGAGCGCGCGCACGCGCTCGGCTTGCCCGTAGAGCGCGACGACGGACGCGCCCGCCGGGAGTCCTTCGCGCTCGATCTCCGCGAGTGACGCGCCGCGCACGTCGAAGCCGGTCGCCTCCTTGATCTCGGCGATGAGGATCGCGCGCAGCTCCGCGTCTTCGTCAATGACGAGGAAGTGATCGGGCGGTTGGAGTCCGAGCCAGCGCTGGATGCGCTGCTGAATCTCCGTGAGCGAGTAGCCGCGCTCGCGCGCAAGACGGAGAAAGGTTGAGATGAGTTGATCGAGCGCGGTCTGAGAGTCGAGCGGTACGTCATTCGACTGCGCGCGGACATAGACGCCGCTCCCTTTACGCGACTCCAACCAGCCGCGCTCTTCCAGATCGCGATAGGCGGCGCTCACCGTGTTGGCGTGGACTTTGAAGCGCCGGGCGAGTTCGCGCGTCGAGGGCAGACGTTGCCCCGGCTGGAGGTCGCCGCTCACGACGCCGAGCACGATCTGCGTCGTCAACTGCTCGCGCAGAGGCACTTCACTGTTTTTGGAGAGCCAGAGGCGCATGGGAGGAACGATGAAGTAGGAACGATGAACGATGAAGTAAAACAGCTTGTCTTTACTTCATCGTTCATCGTTCCTACTTCA
>JAVXVR010000539.1:0-3205 GCA_032230165.1 Acidobacteriota bacterium
AAGGCAACTTAGTTTTGCTTGTCACTTGTCACTCGTCACTTGTCACCCTTTCTAAATCTGATCTCTACGTCGCCGAAGCCGACGACATCGCCGTCTTCGATCTGGCGCGCCTCGCCATAGGCGATGCGACGACCGTTAATGAAAGTGCCGTTGGTCGAGCCCGTGTCGGAGACGAGCAGCGTCCCCTCGCGGTTCATCAGGATGGCGGCGTGAATCTTCGACACGCTCGGATGGTTCAAATAGAGATCGCTGTCCGACGCGCGCCCGATATTCAGACGCCTGCCGCCGGGCTTGAAGCCGAGCGGCGTCTCTTCGGTCTCGCCGTCGAGCGTGACGCGTGCGACGACGCGCACGTCCTTCGGCGCGGCGAGCGACCCCGGCGCACTGTGCGGCACGGGCGGCTCGCCCTCTGCGGCGCGGCGGCGCTCCTCGTCCTCAGCCTTAAGTTGATCCTCGAACTCGCCGTAGGTCGGATCAACCGCGATGCCGCTCGTGAAGATGTCAACGATGGTCTCGACCTCGACGGGCGCAAGCGTGCGCAGGCGCGCGTCGTTGATGTGATCGATGGCGGCGGCGAGCACCTCGTTCTCCAAATCCTTGATCACGTCGGGCGGCGCTTCCGAATGCGTGCCCCATTCGATCTTCAGTTTCATCGAATGCGGCGCGATACGCCCGCGACGCGCGTCGTTGCGCACGCGCTCGTCGATCAGGCGCTCCATGCGCTCGATGAGGCGCGTCGTCGTAAAGCCAGCCTGTGGGTCGCCCGCGCGACCGAGCTTGCGGTCAACGGCTGCGCCCATGCGGTCGAAGACGCGACGCACGAGCCGCTCGACTAGCGCCTCGTCGCGCTTCGCGCCGTCACCTTTTTTTTCGGGCTTGTCCATAAACTTAAGTACGACCCCGCCGCGCGGAGGTTCGGCGTGGGCGAAAGCCACGCGCTCATAAAGCTTGACGCCGCGCGCGCCACGACCGGGGCGGCGGCGCGCCGCAAAAGGGGAGGGAACTATAACCGAATTTCTGGCTGGGGGTATTTTAAGGGCAAACGGCGAAAGTTAAAAAGGATAAAATGCCAACTAGCAATATTACAGCCAACTCCTAACATTATTGAGCCGGACAATCGTCCGTTAAATCTGATCGGCGAAGCCGCGCTGCCGCGCCGCTTCGTAAAGGACTACCGCCAACGCGGCGGCGACATTCAAGCTCTCAACCGGCGCGCGCATGGGGATTCGCACACGCTCATCAACGATACCGATCTCAATCTCTGACAGACCGCTCGCTTCCGCCCCGCAGATAACCGCCTTCGCGCCGCCCCAAACGAGATCGGTATGCGCGCGTGTCGCGTCGAGATCGGTGGCGACGGTCGTGATTCCTCGCCCCTCGCACCAGGCGATCACGTCGGCGAAAGTCGCGCCCGCCCAGAGCGGCAGACGAAAAGCCGAGCCCATCGCGCTGCGCAGAGCCTTCGGTGAAAATGGGTCGGTCGTGCCCGCCGTCGTGACGACGCCCGCCGCGCCCGCTGCCTCCGCCACGCGCACCATCGCGCCCGCGTTCGCAGGATTGTTGACGCCGTGGAGGACGACGAGCAGCGGATCTTTCTTGAGCGCCCGCTCGAAACTGTCTTGGTCGGCTGGCGGACGCCGCGCGAGCAGGACGACGCCTTGCGGCGTCTTCGTATCCGCAACCGAGCCGAGCACGCCCTCGGAAACCTGCGTCGTCGCCGCGCCCGCGCGACGCAAACGGTCGAGGACTGATCTGCCGCGCTCGCCGGATAAAATCTTTTCCGTGAACAACACATCTTCGACGTTGAGACGAGAACGCTCCGCCTCTTCCGAGAGGCGCAGACCTTCGACGAAGATCAAATCACGCGCGCGACCGTCGCGCGCCGCGCGTG
Organism: Acidobacteriota bacterium; assembly: GCA_032230165.1. Taxonomy (GTDB): domain Bacteria; phylum Acidobacteriota; class Blastocatellia; order Pyrinomonadales; family Pyrinomonadaceae; genus JAIVGV01. The sequence continues at coordinate 1,892 of JAVXVR010000539.1, forward strand.
CGCGCTGTGCCAGAGGGTTTTGACGACTCGTGATCATAAACGGTCGGCAGCTTCCCCGTGCAGTCAATTCATCGCGCCCGCGTTGAGCTGGGCTTAGCGTTCCGGCGCGCGCGTTGCATAATTAACCCGCACGGTTCGAGCAGGGAGCGAGATGATTATAGATGAAGAGGCGCGTCTTAGCTGCGGTTGACGACATTTTCTTTGCGTCGAAGATTCGCGCGGCAGCGGAGAGTGCGGGCGTTGACTTCGAGTCGGCGCGCACGGTCGAATCGGCAATCGAGAAGGCGAAGGCGAACACGCCGAGCGTCGTCATCGCGGACTTACACAGTGAGCGTTGCGATCCCTTCGCGCTGGCAGAAGCCTTGAAAGCCGATGCGGATTTGCACGACGTGCCGCTCATTGGCTTCTTCTCGCATGTCCAGACGGAGTTGCGTGACCGCGCGCTCGCTGCGGGCTTCGACCGTGTTCTGGCGCGCTCAGCCTTCAGTAGCCAGCTTATAAATATTTTAGGTGAATTAAACGGCTAGGGCTTACCGATGTAGGGGTAAAAGAAATACTTTGCTATTACGAGTTGAAGGGCGTAGGGTTCTGCCCGTCAAGTCAGTATCCTCATCATCATGATTGTTCTAAGAAAAGCAACGAAGGCTTACTCGCTCTTGCTGTGCAGCCAGCTTCTTGCGTCCTCAATCTATGCCCAGCAAAAACCGGAAGCGGCGCAACACGTCATCTCACCTAAAGTGCTCCTAACGGCGCGTGCCACAGAACTCGCCGTTTCAGTCGGTCAGGAAGCAGTTAGTCTCAATAATCTAGTCGAATCAATTCAAATCCAACTTGAAGCGACGCGACTGCTTGCGCGGGAGCACCCGGAAGAGGCTCTGCGCGTGCTTAATCTTGCTCTGAACGAAGTGAGGGACTGCCCCGGTTCATGGAAGTCGAAGGAGAAACAGAGCAAGAGTTCCCAGTTGCTGAGTTTGAGAGGCGATATTTTATCCCTCTATACCAAGATTGATCGGCATCAGGCGGGTAAGCTGTTGAAAGACCTGCCTGACTGCTCGGTGAAAGAAAATGATTCTCTAAAGAATGAACAGCCTGATAACCCGGTCAACTGGGACGCCAGACATCGCGCAAACGAACTGGTTAAAGTCGGGGTAACCAAACTTGGTCAGAACCCGGCTGAGGGCATCGGCATAATTCTTTCCAGCGTCTCAAGCACCGGCAAAGTTTCAGGGGAAATATCCGAGGCGGTAAGTAAACTCCGGATAGTGGGAAGTGATGCGGTAGTCAACGAGATCGAAGACAAACTTGCCAAGATCG